>CATPBC010000312.1 GCA_955652195.1 uncultured Xanthobacteraceae bacterium
TCGATGTCATTGGCTGCCTTGAACACAAAGGCTATTGCCCGATCGAGCGCGTCTGCGTGCTCCGCGGCGCTCTGCGTAATGCAACCGAGGCATTTCTGGCGGTTCTGGATGCCCATACTTTGGCTGATTTGATCAAGCCGCAGCGAACGTTGTCGTCGCTACTGTTGGATCGCCGCGTCTCTTTGCGGCACTAACAAACAGGTCCAACCTGGCTCTGCGTAAACCACGCCCCTGCGAGGCCGGGAGAACTCGCACCGGCTAAAATGAGAAGTCGCCCCGACCTTCCGGATCGCTGCCCCCAAACGCGGCGATGCCTGTCAGAGACCGCATTTGCGGTGCAAAACTCCGCCTGGCAGCGGCCGGCATCAGTCGTACCGTTACACGATAAAGGTACCGTTGCATGATAAACATGCATTTGATACGCATGTCTTGGCTGCGCGGCGTCGGCACCGCCAAAACGGGCCGCGACCAGGGCAGGTCGAGGGGAGCCGAGAAAACCGCTATCATGCGCCCAAATTTCGGGGTTCATCCGGGGAATCCCGGTTTTCCCCTGGCCCTCCGTTAGCGCCGGGAGCGATTCAGCGATGGATGCAAATGCATATCGGATCAACAAGATTCTCGGCCTGGTGCTGGGAAGCGCACTGTTCTTGCAAGCGGTGCATATCATCGACGGGAACTTCAGCTCGGCCAAGGTAGCGAAACGGGGCTCTGAAGTCGCCGTCAAGGAGGAGCAGCCGCACGCCGGCGCCGCTGCGGGGGTGCCGATCGACACGTTATTGGCAAGCGCGTCGGCGGAACGCGGCGCCGAGGTCGCCAAGCAATGCCAGGCCTGTCACAACTTCGAGGAGGGCCAGGGCCCGAAGATCGGCCCGGATCTCTACGGTGTGGTCGGTCGCAAGATCGCCTCCGCTCCGGGCTTCAATTATTCCTCGGCCTTGAAATCAAAGAACGGCAATTGGGATTTCAACGCGCTGAACGCATGGCTGATCAAGCCGACCGCCTATGCGCCGGGCACGGCAATGACCTTCGCCGGTCTGTCGAACGATAAGCAACGCGCCGACGTGATCGCCTATCTCGATACGCTCTCGAAGAACCCGGTGCCGCTGCCGAAGGCTCAATAAGAACTGCCTAAAGCTCGGCATCGCTTTCTGAGACTACCTCGGCTCCCGGGTGGCAGTGCCAAACCACCCTCACGTTCCATACTTACCTGCAATCGTCAGACACTGCTGCGCTACCGCCTGAGCGCCACAAGTTTGCCCCTCTTACTGCATTCTACATAAGTTATTGGTTCTACTAGTGGTTTTGGCGCGCGGCGGAAGGGCTCAGCGAACACCAGGGCTTCCTTGGCATTCTCGAACGTGGCGCTGAAGGTGACGCGGCGGTATTCGCCGCGCTGCCAGTCGAGTTGCGGTGGCCGGCAAGGCGGTCGGCGGCGCGCGAGCTGCGCATCCAGCGCGGCGATCAAGCCTTCCTTCCAGGCCTTGCGCTGAAGCTGCCAGGTGCCGAGCCCGATGAGAACCAAACACGAGCAGGCGGCGATGAGCAAGCCGACCACGATCGCCGCTTCTTGCGCCCGGCCTGCTCATGGCGCGCCGCCGCCGAAGGGCCTCTCTTCGGCCTCGTGATAGTGCTGCAGCGCAATCATCAGACCTTTCATCGGCCGCAACGGGCCGAGCGTGACAAGCAGGATCAGCGGCAGCCACAGCACCGCATGCACCCAGTACGGAGGTCGAAACAGAATCTCCGTCACTAGCGCAGCGCCGACCACGATCGCGCCGGCCAGGAACATGACGAATACGGCCGGGCCGTCGCCGGAATCGGCAAAGCCGTAATCGAGCCCGCAGACCTCGCAGCGCGGCCGCAACGTCAGGAAGCCCGCAAACAGCTTGCCCTTGCCGCAGCGCGGACAGCGGCAGCGGAGGCCAGCATGAATCGCCCCTGAGAGTGTAGTGATCATGTTCCTTTTTCCCGGGCGCAGTGAAGCACAAAGCGCAGCGGCGTGATGCGCTGCAGACCCGGGATCTTCCAGACGATGAGTATATGGCGATCCCGGACTGCGGTGCACCCTTCCGCGCTGCACCGCGTCCGGGAAATCCAAATATTCAAGCGCGTCAGCCGGCCTCGGGTCCGCCGCCCCAGACGTAGATGCAGGCGAACAGGAACAGCCACACCACGTCGACGAAGTGCCAGTACCAGGCCGCGAATTCGAACCCGAGATGCTGCGTCGGCTTGAATTGCCCGGCCATGGCGCGAAACAGGCAGACGATCAGAAAGATCGCGCCGATGATGACATGGGCGCCGTGGAATCCGGTCGCCATGAAGAACGTGGCGCCGTAGATATTCCCCGAATAGTGGAACATCGCGTGCATATATTCCCACGCCTGCACGCTGGTGAAGCTCAGCCCCAAAGCGATGGTCAGCGCCAGGCCCCAGATCAGGCCCTTGCGATCGTTTAGCAAGAGCGCGTGGTGCGCCCAAGTCACCGTGGTTCCCGAGGTGAGCAGAATGAGCGTGTTCAAGAGCGGGAAGTGCCATGGATCGAAAGTCTCGACCCCTTTGGGCGGCCAGACCCCGCTGGTATAGGCAATGCGCGCGACGTCGCGGAACTCATCCGGGAATAGCGCAGTGTTGAAATAGGCCCAGAACCAGGCGACGAAAAACATCACCTCCGAAGCGATGAACAGGATCATCCCGTAGCGGTGCGAGATCTGCACCACGCGCGTGTGATCGCCTTCTACTTCGGCTTCGTAGATGACGTCGCGCCACCATCCGATCATTGTGTAGGCAATGCCAATAAATCCAGCGCCGAAGATGGTCGGGGCGTAGGCGGCGGTGCCGTGCATCCAGAGAATCAACCCCACGGCCGTTACGAATGCCGAAGTCGCGCCGACCGCCGGCCACGGGCTGGGATTGACTAGGTGGTAATCGTGGTGCGGTTTGGCATGTGCAACATCGGCCATCGTCGTCGTCTCCACTTTGGCGCGGCACGTTGCGGTCCCGCGCCGCATTTGCTTCTCGTTTTAGATACCGCCGGATTTACCCAGAACCGCGCTCTCGTTCACCGGCGCCTCCGGCTCGCGTGCCGGATAGAAGGTGTAAGATAGCGTAATCGTGCTGACTCTGTCCTGTTCGGAATCGTCGGCGAGCTTGGGATCGACATAGAACACGACCGCCATGTCGCGGGTCTCGCCCGACTGCATCGTCTGCGTGGTGAAGCAGAAGCAGTTGATCTTCTCGAAGTAGATGCCGACCGTCGGCGGGCTGACGTTATAGCCGGCCTGGCCGACGGTGGCGCGGGCGGCCTGGTTGGCGACCTTGTAATAGACGGTCACGACCTGTCCGAGGCGCACATCGATGGTGTTTTTTTCCGGCGCGAAGGACCACGGCAATCCGTCGGCGACGTTGGAATCGAAGCGCACCGTGACTATGCGGCTGGACGTCTGGATCGGCGCCGATTTCGCAACCTGCGTCGTGCCGCCGAAGCCGGTGGTGCGGCAGAACCA
>CATPBC010000313.1 GCA_955652195.1 uncultured Xanthobacteraceae bacterium
CGCGATGGTCGCGGTTTGGTTGCTCTTCACAGCAATGCTTTTTGTTGTCGAACCGTTCGCACTACACCGATGGTTGCTTGCGCAATCCAAATTAAAACCGGAAGCAACCTTCAAGGCTGTCGAATGGCTGCATCGAATCCTACTGTTCATCAGTTTGGTCACCGTCTTGGGGGCGGTCATGGGTAGCCACGGTCTGTTATTTTTTTAAGTAAGCCAAAGAGGCGCCACGCTTGCGTATCTAATTGATTTTGACACCCTCCAAGGCTTTGATCGAAATTAAAGCCGCGATGGCCACTATTGATTTGGTTTTAAGCGCCTTTCACCGAACGCACTCAAGCTTGACGTCAACACCGACAATACGCGCGCGATTTCGTTTTACCGAAAAGACGGCTTCGTTATTACCGGTGATGGCGTCAACGCGCTGAGCGGCCGGCCGGTCCACCACATGAGCTGGCGGCCTTAAAAAAGCTCACGATCTTCCGGCCAAAGCCTCCGCCGCGGCGAGGTCGAAATATTTGGTGTCGACCTTCAGATAAGCGACGTTTTCTTCGGCGATGGTTACTGCTTCGACCACGCCTGGGACCTGCCGCAATCGGGCGGCGAGACCAGCGTCCGCGGCTTTGTTTTGGCCAAGCGGCAGCAGTCTCGTCGTCAGATAGCTCGGCTGCGCCATGCGCACCGCCGCGAGCAGCCATATCGCGGCGAGCGCCGTGGTCAGCCCAAACACCCCGGCGCTGCCACCGCGCTGGTGCGCCATGCCGCCGATAATGCCGCCGATGAAAATGCCGAGGAACTGCAGGCTGGAATACACGCCCATCGCGGTTCCCTTTACCTCGGCCGGCGCGACCTTGCTGATGAGCGACGGCAGGCTCGCTTCCATCACGTTGAAGGCCGAAAAGAACACGACGAGCGCCATAAGGAGCGCGAACAAATTGCCGGCGCCGAAGTAGAGCATGACTTGGCTGATAACGAGCACCGCCACCGCGCCGACAAACACGCCTTTCATGCGGCGATATTTCTCGGCGACGATGATCGCCGGCACCATGGCGGCGACGGAAACGAGCAGCACCGGGAGATAGACGACCCATTGATCATGCACCGCAACGCCAAGCGTCGTGCGCAACAGATCCGGAACGACGAGAAAGCTCGCGGTCAACATGGCGTGCAGCGTGAATATGCCGAGATCGAGCCGCAACAGTTCGCGATTGCGCAGCACGGCCCCGAGCAAAGCCGGGACCGCCTCGGCATCGCGATGCACGCTAATGCGCTGCGCCAATGGTACCACGAATTCGGTGATCGCTATGCCGAGTGCCGCCAGCCCTACCATCAGCCAGAAGATGCCGCTCACCCCGATGAAATTGGCGACCACCGGCCCAGCCAGCAGCGCGACAAGGAAGGAGGCGCCGATGGTGATGCCCACCATGGCCATCGCCGCGGTGCGGCTCTCTTCGCTTGTGAGATCGGCAACCAGCGCCAAAATCACCGAGCCCACCGCGCCCGCCCCTTGCAGCGCCCGGCCAACGATGACGCCGTCAATCGAAGTGGAAATCGCGGCCACGGCGCTGCCGATGCCGAACAGGACCAGTCCGGCAACAATCATGATCTTGCGTCCGATCCGATCTGATAAAAGGCCGAACGGGATCTGCAGCAGCCCCTGGGTGAGGCCGTAGATGCCCAGCGCTTCGCCGATCAGGTAGGGGGTGGCGCCGGCGAGTGTGCCGGCATAGGCGGCAAAGACCGGGTAGATCATGAACAGGCCGAGCAGCCTGACGGAAAACACGGCCGCAAGCGCCGCCGAGGCGCGAAATTCCTGAGGTTTCATTCTTAACGTGGTTACGCCAGATCCAATGCGAGGCGTTTGAGATCGCCGAGCGAGCAATGGACCAAGGCACTATCGTGGGTAGCACGCAAGACCACCCGGGGCGCTTGGTTTGCATCGAGAGCTTCTTGCCAGCGGGCCGCACATAGGCACCAGCGATCTCCGGGTTTGAGGCCAGGAAAGCCAAGCTCGGGTAGCGGGGTTGAAAGGTCGTTGCCGCGCGATTTGGAGAATGCGAGAAACGCGGAGGTCATCACCACGCAGACTGTGTGGCTGCCAATATCCTCTCGACCGGTATTGCAGCAGCCGTCCCGATAAAAGCCCGTCATCGGTTTGATCGAACAGATTTCAAGCGCCTCGCCAAGCACATTGCGGGCTGCACGCCCCGGACCTTCTCCGCTCGACCTGTCGTCTCTTAGCACCTTGTTCCTCAGCGTTGCTGCAGTGATCCCCAGGTGAATCCTAGATTGGCATGGATATTCGTGCTTTTCCGGTCTTCCCGCAAGACCGGGACGCGGTGCCGACCGCCGCCGCCATTCGACGCGCAACATTGGCAATTCCGCAGTTGTGTTGGAGATCGGCGAGGTTAAGTCTGCTACTCCGAATACAATCGGTATAGTTGAAGTCGCAGATTTCGCTGCGAGGGTGGCCGGCTCGCCTCCCAACGTTACAAGGATGCCGCCAGCAGATAGTTGGAATCTTTCGGTGACCGAGTGCTAAGGAACCCAAATACTGGAACCGCGCGAGCGCGCCAAAGTGGTTCTGATGTTACCGGATTTCATGTTCCATGTTCCTTAACGAACGGAAGCGAATAGCGTTGTTTGCCATGGCAGAGCGGCTACCGACGATTTCGGCTCGTCGAAAAGAGCGGCGGCCGCTCCGGCCATTATCGTTTGCGGGAGTGATGCGGTGGCGCTGATCTCGGTGGCGGAAGCGCTCGATCATGTGCTCGCGCGTGCTGCGCCGCTGCCGCCCGAAACTGTCCCGCTCGATGCGGCGCTTCACCGCATGCTCGCCGCCGAGCTCAATGCCTTGCGCACGCAGCCGCCGGCTGACGTGTCGGCGATGGATGGCTACGCGGTGCGCACGGCCGACGTGGCCAAAGTCCCCGCGCGGCTACGCGTTATTGGCGAAGTCGCCGCCGGACGGCCGTTCACTGCTAAGGTCGGCGGTGGCGAGGCGGCGCGGATTTTTACCGGCGGTGTCGTCCCGAGCGGCGCGGATACAATCGTCGTTCAGGAAATCACCGAGCGCGCCGGCGATGCCGTCACCGTCTTAAAGCCGGTGAGCAAGGGCCGCCACATTCGCCGGCAAGGCCTCGACTTTCGCCGCGGCGATAGCCTGTTCGCGGCAGGCCATCGGCTCACCGCGCGCGACCTGGCGCTCATCGCCGGCATGAACCATCCGATTGTACCGGTGCATCGGCGCCCGATAGTCGCGCTCTTCGCCACCGGCGACGAATTGGTGCCGCCTGGCGCGGAACCCGGACCGGGACAGATTGTGTATTCGAACGGTTTCGCGCTCGCCGCGCTGGCGCGTCAGGAGGGCGCCGCCGTGATCGATCTCGGGCTCGTCCGGGATGACTTCGAGGAAACGGCGGTGGCCATTCGTAACGCGCGCGCGCGCGCGGCCGATATTCTCGTCACCACGGGCGGCGCTTCGGTCGGCGAATACGATCTCGTTCACAAGGCCTTTGCCGCCGAGGGCATGGATCTGTCGTTTTGGAAGGTCGCCATGCGGCCGGGACGCCCGCTGATGCATGGCCGGCTCGGCGGCATGCACGTGCTTGGGCTTCCCGGCAATCCGGTCTCGTCTTACGTCTGCGCCTTCCTGTTCCTGGTGCCGCTGATCCGCCGCATGAGCGGGCGCGCAGATCTGACCGTGCCAACCGAATCGGCGGTGCTCGGCGCTGACCTTCCGGAGAATGACGAACGCGTCGATTGCCTGTTGGCGACGCTGCGGCTAGGGGTCGAGGGCGAAATCGCAACGGCCTTTCCAGTCCAGGACAGCTCGATGATGGCGCCGCTAGCGCTGGCCGATTGTCTCATCATTCGAGAGCCTTACGCGCCGGCAATGCCTGCCGGAAGCCGCTGCACCATCGTTAAATTCGAACGTTAGCGCGCGGTTTGGGCCGCCGTTATCTGTCGTAGCGTTCCCGCAGTGAAGCGTTCCCTAATGGTTATAATCGCCCACGAAGTGCACGAAAATATCGTGGTCGGATTGTTGATTGTTGAGCCACTTGAAATCTGGTCGATCAAACCGATGACGGGTTTTTATCGGGACGGCTGCTGCAATACCGGTCGAGAGGATATTGGCAGCCACTCAGTCTGCGCGGTGATGACCTCAGCGTTTCTCGAATTCTCCAAATCGCGCGGCAACGATCTTTCGACGCCGCTGCCCGAGTTTGGCTTTCCTGGCGTGAAACCCGGCGATCGCTGGTGCCTATGCGCAGCCCGTTGGCAAGAAGCTTTCGAGGCAAACCAGGCTCCCCGGGTGGTTTTGCGTGCTACCCACGAGGGTGCCTTGGCCCATTGCTTGCTTGGCGATCTCAAGCGCCTCGCAGTGGATCTGGCGTAACCACGCAATTGCCTTCTCAAGCCGTCATCTGAGGTAGGGCTGGTCGCTTACCATGCCGCTCATGCCGGCCCAGCGCACCCTTCGCCGAGCTAGTGCAACGGTCGCGAATGAGTATCGCGGACGAAATGCGCGAGGAGCACAGGCGGCGAGTGTGGCGTGAAAGACACTCTTCGCACCAAATTTTTGGCGGCCCGGAGCGGGGGCATCGTTTAATACGACGCTGTCCAGCACCCCGAATGATGCCGACGAGGTGATGGAAAAGCGCGCTAGTTTGCTGCGATGCACTTTGTCTGAAACTGGCCCTGAACTGAGCTCGCCCGATGTCCGTCATAGGTCCGCTATCGGAAGCTAACCGAACGTGACTCGGCATCGGATTTTGTCGGTTCATGACCCTTAGGAGACAAGGAAGTTTCAGGATTTTTGCACCGCAAATTGAGCTTCGCACTGCCACTTCGTAATGATAAATGAGCGGCAATGTATCGCAAAACCTCTGAGCAGCTTTGAGCGATAATCCGATCGTCCACCTGGCCGCCGTGGCAGCTTGAGCGATCCGGCCTTGCCGGAGATCACGACGGCCATGCCGTTGTTGCAGGTGATGCGAGACGATCATCAGGGTAAGAGCTCAGGTGCGGCAAACACTCGATTCTGATTCAGGCGTCTTCAGGACGTTGAATGAGCCTAAAGATCGGAGTTTTCGTTGTATTCCACTTGTCCATGATTTCTAAGCAGACGACACACGTCGCTGAATTGCTGTCGCTCGCAGAAAGCGAATGCGTCAGCGAGTAGAGTGCTCCGCAATGCGGGCAGAAGTACGTGCGGCCTTCCAATACCGGTCCTACATGAGGCATGTTGTCCTCCCTTGCCGCCTAGTCTGTCTCGCGCGGCACAGTGAGGACCCCGCCGATAACGCCCGCTTCTTGCATCTTAGCCTGAAGCTCTTCCGCTTCTTCGTCCATTCCAATCCAACGGAGTTTGCGGATGAGACGAACAATCTCCGCAGGTGGCCGGCGATACTCTTGTTCCATATCGATTTTTCGGCCATGCAAGCAGTTACTCACTGTATCCCTCCCTTTTCTTGACGTGATCAAGCGAGCAGTTCCGCGCTGCTAGCTGTTACGTTCGCGAAAACCTATGGTGAGCGGGCAACTATTCGCCGGGATCGGAGCACCGGTATCTCTTCGGCACGCGGCTCGATCTCTTTGAAACCATGCCCGTAGACGGCAACGGCATCGGCAGCAGAATCGGCGCTCAAGTTTCTGGATGGTGCAAACGCAAGTTCGGCCTCGGCCGAAGCCGCTTCCACCAAGATCGGCTTATATCTCGAACCGTTTCACTAGCTGCGATCCAGCCAAATCAGATGAACTATGTTGGTCGCTAGGCATTGGTCTGGTTCCCTATCGTGTGGGACCCCCATCCGACGCCCCGCAAAGGCGAGCCGCTCACCGAGAACCATTCTACCCAACTTTTTGATAATAGTTAACTATGGCCCCTGGGCGGGTTCGCGATTTTGGCCACGGCTGATACTGGCGCTAAACTGACTGCTTATTGGAATCTTGCGGCGGCAAGTAGTTGAGACGTTTTGGCGGAGAAAATGGAAAAATCTCAGACGAATTTTGCCCAGATCGGCGGATTAAGCGTTGCCAAGTCGCTACAGGCATTTATCGAAGACGAGGCGTTGCCAGGAACCGGCATTTCTGGCGCAACATTTTGGAACGGATTAGCTGTTCTGGCGCGGGATTTCGGGGAGCACAATCGCCAACTACTCGAGACCCGAGATGTACTCCAATCGAGCATCGATGCTTACTACCGGGACCAGTCCGGCCAGCCGCTGAACCTTGCCGACTACGAAAGTTTCCTTCGCAAGATAGGTTATCTGCTGCCGCAGATCGAGCACTTCACCATTCGCACCAAGAATGTCGATGAAGAGATCGCGCAAGTTGCCGGGCCACAGCTCGTTGTGCCCCTCTCGAATGCCCGCTACGCGCTCAACGCTGCGAACGCGCGCTGGGGCAGCCTTTATGATGCTCTTTACGGCTCCGACGCGATTCCAGAGGATGACGGTGCCACGCGCGCGGGCTCATACAACCTCGTTCGCGGCGAGCGCGTCATCAAGCGCGCCCGCGCGCTGCTCGATGCCGCCGTTCCGCTCGCGCAAGGCAGTCATCACGATGCCCACGCCTATTCAGTTGAAGGCGGCGCTTTGGTCGTCCGCCTGAGCGATGGACGCTGCGCCGGTCTTACTCGGGCACCACAGTTCGTTGGTTACCGCGGCGAACCCGCAGCGCCTTCCGCGCTGCTATTGCGCAACAATAATCTTCATATCGAAATCAATATCGATCGCGCCAGTTTGGTGGGACGTGATGATCTGGCCGGGGTCACCGACATCGTGCTCGAAGCAGCGGTAACCACGATCATGGATCTCGAGGATAGCGTCGCGGCGGTAGACGCTGAGGACAAGGTAGCCCTCTATCGTAACTGGCTCGGCTTGATGGAAGGCACACTCACGGCAAGCTTCGAGAAGGGCGGACAGACCATCCAACGTCGGCTCAACCCTGACAAAGCTTTCGTAACACCCAATGGCGGCGAGCTGCGGCTGCCCGGCCGCAGTCTGATGCTCATCCGCAATGTCGGTCATCACATGTACACGGACGCAGTTCTCGACGCCTCCGGCCGGGAGATCCCGGAGGGCATCCTGGATGCAGCTGTTACGGTGCTGATCGCGATGCGTGACCTCTCCGGCGCCCATGCCCAACACAATAGCCGGACCGGATCGATCTACATCGTCAAGCCAAAAATGCATGGACCGGATGAGGTGACCTTCACCAATGAGCTATTTGGGCGACTAGAGGACATCTTGGGCCTGCCCCGCCACACGCTCAAGCTGGGCATTATGGACGAAGAGCGGCGCACGTCGGTCAATCTCAAGCATTGCATCTATGCCGTTGCCGATCGCGTTGTCTTTATCAACACCGGTTTTCTCGATCGCACCGGCGACGAGATTCACACCTCGATGGAAGCGGGGCCGATGGCTCGCAAGAAGGACATGAAAAACACGGCATGGATCAAAGCCTATGAGGATTCCAACGTGGATGTGGGCCTGGCCTGTGGGTTTCCCGGCCGAGCACAGATCGGCAAAGGAATGTGGGCGGCGCCTGACAAGATGGCAGACATGCTGGCGCAAAAGATCGCCCAACCGATGGCTGGTGCGAACACCGCCTGGGTCCCCTCGCCGACGGCCGCCACCTTGCACGCGCTGCATTACCACGAGGTCGATGTTGCTTCGCGCCAGCGCGAACTCAAGGGACGGCTGCCGGCATCGCTTTCTGATCTCCTCACCGTCCCGATTGCGCGCTCCAATTTTTCGCCCGAGGAAGTGCAGCAGGAGCTCGACAACAATTGTCAGAGCATCCTGGGCTACGTGGTGCGCTGGATCGATCAGGGGATAGGCTGCTCCAAGGTCCCTGACATACACGATGTTGGCCTGATGGAAGATCGTGCAACATTGCGCATATCCAGCCAGCACATTGCTAATTGGCTGCATCACGGCATTGTCGATGAGGAACGGGTCCAAAAGACCTTGCGGCGCATGGCCGTGATCGTCGACCGTCAGAATGCGGGTGATTCCGCCTATCGGCCCATGGCGCCGGATTTTAGTGGTGTGGCCTTTAAGGCCGCTTGCGACCTGATCTTTAAGGGCCGTTCGCAGCCTAACGGCTATACCGAATGGATTTTGCACCGTCGCCGGAGCGAGGCGAAGTCGCTTACACGGCCATCGCTGATGAAAACCGACGTCGCTTGAAACGATCGTTCGTGATGTCATACGAAGCACGCAGCTCCAGTCTGGCGTCTATTTGTTCTAAGCCACTCGACCCAAAGCCGAGCCCTGGCCTACGGTAATTCGCGCGATCCACTATCGGGCATCTGCTGAGCTAAAGTTATTTAGCTGCGAGGGGCGCACCATGACAAATCAACACCTGACAGTCTGGCAGCACGTTACTGCTGAATTTAGCGGCCGTCCGCTCAGCGGATCCTATGCGATTGAAGACGGTATGGTGAAAGTGAAAACCACGAACGGCGAAAAAGCCGCTCACATTGGATCATTTAATCCGGGCTGGGTAGCGAGACGGCTATTGCAGGAGTTGGCCGAGGAAGGAAAAGCGTAGAAGCGGTCCCTAAAAACCAGAACAGGATTATTACGCCCGACTGCGGTAAGTAAATGCCGTGTTAGGATAGTTGTTCCGAAGTCTCTTATTCCGGGGTTCGCGCGCCCGATTGAGTAAAATTCGGCTTGGACAGCGGCGGCGAAATGTCCGCTATGGGTCTTGTGTCACGAGTAACGCCGGTCCAAACGGCGATGCGTAACTGTACGAGAGATGAAGGAGGGCCCTTCGAGATCGGCAATCAGGTGTTGATCTCAAACCACCGCAAGCTGCTGTCGTCAAAAGCGACGGTGGTGAACGTTGCGGAAACGTCGGGACATGATCCTGGCAGGTATGGTCGAGAGAGGCGAGCGCAAGCGAACCGCTGCAGAAGCGTCGAAATCGGATTAGGTGATGTCAGAACCGGGGGCTGACCCGTCCTCCGGGATCAGCTCGGGGGATGCCTGAGACGGCCCGAGCGGCATCCGGCGTGTAGGCGGCGCGAAGCTCGACCAGGCTCTTGTACGGAACGTGAGAACCTACACGGCGATGCTAAGGGAAAAGGCACAAGCGGCGCCAACCGCGAGGCCGAAAGTACCGATGCGCCGGCTAGGGGCGGACTGCTTCATAGTAGTTCGCCACCGGCTTTGCCGACCGACAGCGAATGAATCGCGATACCTTTGGGTCGTCGTTGGTTTCTATGTAGATTTATAATTGGCTGAGATACAC
>CATPBC010000314.1 GCA_955652195.1 uncultured Xanthobacteraceae bacterium
AGTACTAGCGGCGGTGCGGGTCGGACCGAGCAGGACCGAAGTGCGCGAATTTCCGATGCCGGACATCCCGGAGGACGCCGCGCTGATGAAAATGGAAGTCGGCGGCATCTGCGGCACCGACGTCAAGCTCTACAAGCATCCGCCGTCGAGTGCGCCGGTGATCATGGGCCACGAAAATATCGGCACCATTGCCAAAGCCGGCCGCGAATTCACCCGCCGCAAGGGCTTCAAGGAAGGCGATCTCGTCTTCGTCGAACATTATGTAAGCTGCGGCAAATGCGAGTGGTGCCACGCCGGACAATACCGGCACTGTGAAAATACCAACTGGCGCACCAATCCCGACGCGATCCGCTACGGCTACACCTCCTCGGAGCGGACGCCGCATTTGTGGGGTGGCTTCGCCCAATATGTCTACCTGCCGTGGAACGCCGTTGTGCATCATGTGCCCAAAGGCGTCACTGCCGAACTCGCCGGCTTGGTGACGCCGATGGCCAATGGCGTCGAATGGTCATTGTTCGATGGCGGCGTCAGCTACAATTCCACTGTCCTTATACAAGGTCCCGGTCAGCAGGGCCTGTCGCAGACCGTGATTTGCAAGCAGGCCGGCGCGTCGCTGATCGTCGTCACCGGCACGTCGAAGGACAAAGCGCGGCTTGACGTCGCCAAGAAGCTCGGCGCCGACCATATCATTGACGTGCAGAAGGAAGATCCGCTGGCGCGCATCATGGCGATCACCGGCGGCAAAGGCGTCGACGTTTCGCTCGATTGCACCGCCGGCGCCGGCACCATTCCCATGCTGCTCGGCATCGAGGCGCTCAAGCGCAAAGCCGGTGTTATCGTTGCGCAAGGCGAAATGGCGCAATTTCCAAATTTCCCGCTGGAAAAGTTCACGGTGAAATTCATCACCATGAAGAGCGCGCGTGGCCACAGCTACAAGGCCTGCGAACTCGCTTTGGCGCAGCTTGCCTCGAAACGCTTCCCGCTCGACCTGATCACCACCCATCGCTTCGGGCTGGACGAGGTCGATCTCGCCATCCGCTCGGTTGGCGGCGAGGGCGTGCCCGACGTTATCCACGCCTCGTTGATGCCGTGGCTGTGACGGCACGGGGCGCGCAAATTTTCACGGCCGGCGGCCCAAGCAAATTACCGTGATATTTTACTTGCTTGGATTGAACTGCCTCGCGTCTCTCGCCATTTCCAGACACGTGACGAGGTCGGTGTAACTGGCCAATCCACCTGCTTCCGATCCGATGCAGTTGGTCTTTTCTGCCGGCAAAAACGTCGACCATTCACCGACGAGTTTTTGCCGCATTGCCTGTTCGCTCTTAACGCATTGAGCAAAAGCCAAATCCGGCCCGCCCTTTTCGGATGGATTTGCCGCCTGCTGAGCAATCCCGTGGCACACTGGGTCGACATTCAGATCTGGAACAACCTGCGATCGCGCTGGCCAGCTTGCTGCCAGCAAAATGACTGCGAGAACACATTTTAGCAGCACGCGCATGACCAGTTCTCCAGAGAAGTGCGAACCAAGTTTCAACTGATGCCAAGCTTAAATCGAAAACAATATCTATGGACCGATTGCCCGTTCTACGTCGGCAAGCGCTTGTTCACATGCGCTTTTGTCGCCGGCGCTATCGGCTGCGCGCGCACGCGCCATAGCCTGCCCGACGGCGTCAACCGTCTGCGGCGATATTTCACCAAGCTTTTCCTCGACCGCGGCCATAGAGCGCGGTGTCGGTTGATCGCTCATGCCGGCCGCGATGCCCTCTTTCGCGGTTGGTCCGGCGGCGGCTTTTGCTTCGAGCTTAGCGTCGATACGCCCCTGCATAGTGTCGATGGCATCTGAGCAGGGGCCTGCAAAGCCTGGCGATAGCGATACGGCGAACGCCGCTGCGCTAAATAGGATGAATCGCGCTATTGGCATGATGGTCTCCCAAGACTGATTGCTTCGGCGCGACTAAAGACAAGCCAGCCCGTAACAGCAACTGCAAAACTCGCGGTGAGTTACGGAGTCGTGACGCAGACCTTGGCGGGCGCGTTTGCCCGATACCCCCGCTGACGTATTGCTATTTGGCCATCGCTGATCTGGCCGCTTGAATTTTCGCCTTTACTGCATCGAGATTGAAACTCGCGCCCTTCTGCATCGGCGGAAACTCAATTGCAGTCTGGGCCAGCTCCTCCACCTTTTGCTGAACAAAGACGAAGCGCCAGAACTCATATTTGAACCAATCGAAATATTGCTGAGCTCCGATCGCGGTCCCGCTCTCTGGCCATCCCGTGCGCTCGAAGGGATCGAGGCGAAGGTTGGTGATATAAGGCACGTCGGGTTTGGTTTTGTCACCCAACCAACCCCCAGGCTGGTCGATAAAACGGAACTTATAGTCGTCTATGCGCACGGCGCCGAGTTCGCTTTCGCCGAAGTACCAGACTTCGTGTCGCTTCGACGGCCCCTTGCCGGTAATCATGTCCATCTGGTTGTAGCCATCTAGATAAACCTTGTAGGTCGTGTCACCGAGTTGCTTGCCCTTCTTTAGCTCGTCCGCAATGTTGGGGTTGCCGGCCGCAGCAAGGAAAGTTGGAAACCAGTCGAGTCCGGAGATGAGGCCGTTCTCGACCTTGCCCGCCGGAACATGGCCGGGCCAGCGGATTAT
>CATPBC010000315.1 GCA_955652195.1 uncultured Xanthobacteraceae bacterium
ACCTACGCCCGGTTGGCCGCCAAGCTGCGTGCCGCGGCCTATGATCTTGTCATTGACATGCATGGTCAGTTTCGCACTGCGGCTTTGACTCTCGCCACGGGGGCTCCAGCGCGCATCGGATTTGACAGGCCGCGCGCTCGCGTATGGGACGCCTCGCCGCGAAAATTCCCGGAGCAAGCGCGCAGACATGCCTGGCAAGGCGCCCGCGAGGGAAGCTGGCTCGCCTATACACACCACATTGCGGTTCCCACCCTCGATCTTCACGCGGTCGATCGTTATTTGAATGTCGGATCTATCCTGGGATTAGACAAAGGTCCTGCCGATTTTTCTTTTCCTATCCCGCAAGCAGCCAATTCCCGCGTCGATGCGCTGCTACGCCAACATGGCATCGATCGTGCCGACGTCGTGGCCATAGCACCGGGCACAATCTGGGAGACAAAACATTGGGGTAATGACAAGTTTGCGCAGGTTGCCCGACACTTTCTGTCAAAGGGCTGCGCAGTGGTTTTGATTGGCTCTCAGCGCGAGCGCATTGCGTGTGAAGAAGTGGCGGATTTAGCCGCTGGTGCAGTCGATCTTGCCGGGATGACAACCCTTAGCGAACTGGCGGCGCTGATCCGTCGCTCGACCATAAGCATAACCAACGATTCCGGACCGATGCATCTTGCCGTCGCGCTGAATCGGCCGGTCGTGAGCATATTCGGCCCGACCGACCCGCTTTGGATCGGCCCTTACCGTCGGCCAAATGCGGTTTTACACGCCGATTTGCAATGCTCGCCGTGTTACCTCCGTCGGCTCAGGGACTGCAGTTACGGGCACGCTTGCATGCATAGCGTATCGCCGCTCGCGGTTATCGAGCGGGCGGAAAGCGTCCTAAATGCGAGCGAAGACCGACGAGCGAACGCGCCCGTGACGTTAAGGACGTAAAGGCCGATGAGGTCAGTGCCGTTCGTTATGCGGACGCAATTGGTGGCTTTTTCAAATCGCCTTCGCGTTCGCGCAACATCGTCCCGCCAAGCACGCCGATTCCGAAAACATAAAGCCAGCCGCTGTTGAAGTCGAATAAGTGGGAGTGAACCGTCGAAGAAAAGATGTTCTCAACCACGACGACCAGGCCAAGCCATGCGACGACGCTCTCACCTCGGAACAGAGCGAGATGCGCAATCCACATTGCCCATAGCGCTATCGCCCCGACGACGCCGAGCTGGATGGCGACCGCAAAGGTCTGATTGTGGGGGTTCACGGTTGCCTCTGCCGAGACGCCGGTGTTTCCGGCAGTGATACGGCGAAATTCCTCGGCTATCGAGCCGGTGCCATGGCCGATGATCGGCGCCGATGCGATTATCATCCAAGATTCTTTTAGAAAGGCGGCGTGCTCGCCGATAGACGTCGCTTTGTCGGCAGCGCGATATTCCTGCATCTCAGTAATCGAGGCCTCGATGCGGCCGCGTAGCACGGGAGCGGAGAACCACACTGCCCCGCCCAAAATCAAGGAAAGCAATATGGCGGCCAATATTCCTTTCCAACGAAACAGACGCCAACCAAACAACAAAAGTACGATCGGCGCGAGAACGATAGCAATACGGCTTGTGATCACGAAAGCGAAATTGATCAGAAACAGCGCGCCGATCGCGCCGACCGCGATTGGCCACGCCCAAGCTCGCTTGCCATGCGCCAAGGCCGCATAGCCCACGCCCACATGGCCCAAGGTTGCATAACCAAGGGCGCCAAAACCGCAGATCAGAAAAATGGCTCCCTGAAAAATTGTGTCGTGCACTGGCACGCCATAAACACCGTGCCAATCATCGCCGAGCAAAAGAACGATGGCGTAAGACGCGATCAAAAGTGCGATCGATGAAAGGAAGAAGCCACAAAGCGGCCAACGCCCACTCTCCGATCGGCGGAATTGCGCCAGCAGCAATGGAATAACCAGCAGACGGTTGAACCCGCCGAGACCGGCAAACCGATCGTGCCAGTCGACATTGGCCCACAACATGCCAATCAGCCCAAGGGACCAGAGAACGACCGGCAAGCCGCCCGCTGCGGTGACAAGCTCGCGCCTCACGGCAGCAGCGTCCAAGGTCGGCAGCAAAACAATCAACCAAGCGGCGATAGTGATCCCAACTGCGGTCGTCGACCATGGCAGCGAAACAGCGACGGCGAACGCAAGCCAATCGGCCAGCCGGGCGAGAAACGTGCGGTCAAAGTGGGCGATACTGGCAGCCGACATTCGGCAAATTCGCGAAGCGTGTTGTGGGAGTCCAGCCAACATTCCGGAAATTGCGCCTTCCGGCAAGTGTGGTACGAACCGAGTAGCAATAGTGGACGCGACTAGAATGCAGCACAGTCCCTCGGCTTTTTTTGCCGCGTTGGCGATTTTGACGGTGGCTGCCGCGCTTAGCGCATCGCTGATTGTGGCGTTGAGACCGTGGCTCGCACGTTACGCCCTGGCGAAGCCTAATGCGCGCTCGTCGCACAAAATCCCGACGCCACAGGGCGGGGGAATTGCGGTGGTCGGCGCGACGATCGCCGTATCGGGCATCTTGTTCTTTTCGACAGCTGCACGCCACAGCGCAACGTCGCCTGCCCTCTTATTCTGCGCTGTCCTTCTAATGGCGGGGATAGGGGTGATGGCGGACAAACGCCCAATTTCCCCCGCGCTCCGGCTCGTGCTGCAAATCTTCGCTGTCGCTGCCGCCCTGACCGCGCTGCCGCCGGGACTGCGCCTACTGCCTGTTCTGCCTTGGTGGAGCGAGCGCGTTTTACTGGCCATCGCCGTATTGTGGTTCGTCAATCTGGTGAATTTCATGGACGGGCTCGATTGGATGACTGTCGTCGAGACGGTCCCTGTCGCCGCGGCTCTCGCCGCCTTCGGCTTTCTTGGCATCCTTCCGTGGCAGGAAACCGTCATCAGTCTCGCGTTGTGTGGCGCCACATTTGGCTTCGCTTTTTTTAATCGGCCGGTGGCGAAACTTTTCCTTGGCGATGTCGGCAGTCTGCCGATCGGACTCGTGCTTGGCTGGTTATTGGTCGTGCTTGCCGGCAGCGGCGCACGTACCGCTGCGGTGTTGCTGCCGCTGTACTATATCGCCGACAGCACTATTACGCTGTTGCGCAGGGCCGCAAACCGTGAACCGGTTTGGCAGGCGCACCGATCGCACTTTTATCAACGCGCCACCGACCACGGCTTTGGTGTAATCGAAGTTGTCGCCAGAGTCTTTGCCGTCAATCTTATGCTGGCAGCGCTGGCGTTCGCGACAATTCTCCTGCCATCGCGAACGACCGAAATTGCCGCCGTGATTGCCGGCGCGGCGCTTGTCACTTGGCTCTTGGTTGTATTCGCGCAGGGGCCAAGCCGAGCTTAAGAAAGCAGCGAAGTGTGGGTGGGCTCGCGTTGCGCCAATTTTTCGACGACCACGGCCAGATTCTGTAATTTTCCGTAGCGATTGCCCTTGCGTCACATTTCTGCTCGTTTCGCAGCGGATTGGACGCCGGTTGGCCGGGTGACCAAAGACGAGGGGCATTATCAATGAACGGCTCGCTACTCGCTGAGCTCGATCGCATTTGCGGTCAATTCGCGCTTGCGCTGCACAACTCGGAACTTCAGGTCTACACGACGCTGACGCTTTTGCTTCTGCTTGGAATCTTACTGTTCCCGCCGAGGAACGATCCCGATCAAGCCTGACAGTCGACGCGCGGAACCGCACTGGTTGTGGCGAGTTTATTGCTCGGCAACTGACATGCGGAGCGCAAAATGTTGAGCCTCGTCATCACGCTTTTGATCATCGCCCTCATCGCCGGCATTTTGGGTTTCGGCGGGATTGCAGGAGCCGCGGTGGGCATCGCGAAGATCGTATTCTTCGTCGCTTTGGTGCTGTTCGTTATTTCACTGCTGACGACCGGCTTCCGCGGCGGCTTCGGGCGTCGCCTATAGCCGAGTGGACGTTCGCTTAAAGCATGATCCCGAAAAGTGGATACCGGTTTTCGGAAAAGATCATGCTCAGACAATAAGCTAAAGCGAAATGGCGATTCAACCTAAAGGCATTTCGCTTTAGCGGCCTTCGATTCCAGCTTCGCGGATCACCGCCGACCATTTTGATTCTTCCCGGTCGATTACTGCCGCGTGCTGTTCCGGCGTGGTCGGTTCGGGCTCGCCGCCTTCAGCGATAATGCGCGCGCGAACTTCATCGCTGCCGAGGGCGGCGCGCAGTTCCTGGTTCAGCCGCTCGACGATCAGGCGAGGCGTGCGCGCGGGCGCCAGCAATCCATAGGTCAGCGTGGCATCGAATCCGGCCAACCCGGCCTCCGCCAGCGTCGGCAAGTCGGGCATCAAGGTCGAATGTTTGCTCGACGTCACGGCCAAAGCGCGGACATAGCCGCCCTCGAGCGCCGCCCGCGACACCGGAATCGGATTGAATCCAACTTTGACGAACCCGCCCATCATATCCGTGATCAGCGGATTGGAGCCTTTCTCGATTATCTGCTGAACCCGGACCCCCGCCTGTTGGGCGAAAAGGATCGAGGCAAGATAGTTGACAGTGCCGGCGCCGGGCGTCGCGACCTGATAAGGCTCCTTGGACGCCTTCATTAATGCGATCAGTTCGCCGACGGTGTGAACCGGCAGATCGCGATGAACGAGCAACAGTGCCGGCGCCGACGCGATCAGGCCGAGCGGCGCGAAATCCTTGCGCGGA
This sequence comes from uncultured Xanthobacteraceae bacterium, assembly GCA_955652195.1. Classification (GTDB taxonomy): domain Bacteria; phylum Pseudomonadota; class Alphaproteobacteria; order Rhizobiales; family Xanthobacteraceae; genus BOG-931. The sequence continues at coordinate 4,695 of CATPBC010000315.1, forward strand.
TCGTAACCGACATTGCTGAAAATGTGCGGACCCGTCGCCAGCGTCGAGGTGTAGCCGAGAATGATCGTGTAACCGTCGGGAGCGGCGCGTGCGACTTCGCGGGTTCCTACTGTGCCGCTGCCACCCGCATTGCGATTTTCGATGACGATCCGCTGCCCGAGCGCAGCGCTCATCTTATCGGCGACCGTGCGAGCCATAATATCGTTGGTGCCGCCGGGCGGCAGCGGGATAACGAGAATGATCGGGCGGGTGGGGTAATTATCTGCCGCTAGTCCCTCGGCTATGACGAAGAAGATCGCCGCTGCCGCAATGGAAGCAAGCGCCGTCAATCTCGCCACACCTTCCTGCACTTTTTTGCCTCCACTTTTTTCTTGCCCGACCGGCCGCTGACGGCCGATAGTCGGACCCAGACTACAGCCTATCCGCTGCCCCGGTCTGTTGCCATTGTGCGCGCTCATCTATCAGTGAAATCCAAAATGAGCTGGTCCGAAACGTTCCTCAAACTGTTGAAGGATAACGACGTCCGGCTCATCACCTATGTGCCGGACAACGTGCTCACGCCGCTGATCGCTGGAGTTAACGCCGACAATTATTTCTTACCGGTCACCGCTACGCGCGAAGACGAGGCGATCGGTACCGTGAGCGGCGCCTATATGGCGGGGCTCCGTGGCGCGGTGATGATGCAGACGTCGGGCTTTGCGCTGATCGCCAATGCACTCGCTTCGCTGGTGCTGCCGTATCAGATTCCGGCCGTCATGGTGATCTCCGAGCGCGGCACGCTGGGCGAATTCAACATCGGACAGTCTCTGGTCGCACGCACGATGCGACCGATGCTCGACACGCTCGGCATTGTGCACCACACCCTGACCGACGAAGCAAACT
>CATPBC010000316.1 GCA_955652195.1 uncultured Xanthobacteraceae bacterium
GCACCGCGCGGGCGGAGAAGCGATTTTTTTCGCGATCAGCCATGATCAATTGTGTGTCGAGCCGAACATAAGCAGGTTAGGGCGCAATGCCAGGCGCGTCCAATGACTTGACGTCAACTGATTTACACGGCGTAAGCAGCAGTTATTGCAATGATTCCAGCTCCGAAATCATCCGCCCAATGACAGCCAAGCCGCGCTGCCAAAATGCCGGATCGCGGGCATCAAGCCCGAACGGCGCCAGCAGTTCGGAGTGATGCTTGGTGCCACCCGCTGCGAGCATGGCGAGATAGCGTTCGGCAAAACCTTCCGCGGCGTTCTCGTAGACGGCGTAGAGCGAGTTCACCAGGCAATCGCCGAACGCGTAGGCATAAACGTAAAACGGCGAGTGGATGAAATGCGGGATGTAGCACCAGAACGTCTCGTAACCGGGTTTCAGCTCAATCGCGGGGCCGAGACTTTCCCGCTGCACGTCGAGCCATAGCTCGCCGATCTGCGCTGCGGTCAACTCGCCGTTCTTGCGTTCGCTGTGCACCGCGCGCTCGAATGTATAGAACGCGATCTGCCGCACCACGGTGTTGATCATGTCCTCGACCTTGGCCGCGAGCATCGCTTTGCGTTCTTTCTGATTGCGCGAGTCGGCCAGCAATTTGCGAAACGTGAGCATTTCGCCGAACACGCTCGCAGTTTCCGCAAGCGTCAGCGGCGTCGGCGCCATCAGCGCGCCGTTCGGCGCCGCGAGCACCTGATGCACGCCGTGGCCGAGCTCGTGGGCGAGCGTCATGACGTCGCGCGGTTTACCCTGATAATTCACGAGCACATAGGGATGCGCCGATGGCGTCGTCGGGTGCGAGAACGCGCCCGGCGCCTTGCCTGGACGTACCGGAGCATCGATCCAGCGTTCGGTGAAAAAACGCTCGGCGATCTCCGCCATTTTCGGCGAGAACGCGCCATAGGCGGTCAGCACCGTGTTGCGCGCCTCGGTCCAGCCCACGGTGCGCATCGGCACCTGCGGCAGCGGCGCGTTGCGGTCCCAATGCGGCAGCCGCTTTTTGCCAAACCATTTGGCTTTGAGCGCATAATAGCGATGCGACAGCCGCGGATAGGCGGCGCGAACCGCCGCGACCAGCGCATCAACCACTTCGCGCTCGACGCGATTCGACAGGTGACGCTCGTCGGCGATATCGACAAAGCCGCGCCAGCGATCGGAGATTTCCTTGTCCTTGGCGAGCGTATTGGTGATCAGCGCGAACTGCTGGACGTTGTCCTTAAACGTGTGCGCCAGCGCCTGCGCCGCGGCTTTGCGTCTGGCGCCAGAGCGATCCTGGAGCAAATTAAGCACCGGCTCGATGGCGAGCGATTTTCCTGCGACCTTGAACCGCAAATTCGCGATCACAGCGTCGAAGTGCCGGTTCCAGGCCGAATAAGCGGTCACCGATTTTTCGTGGAAGAGCTGCTCGACACGATCTTCGAGCTGATAGGGCCGATAGCGCCGCACGTCTTCGAGCCAGGGCCGGTAATGACCGAGCGCGGGATCGTCCATCGCCTTTTCCAGAATCGCGTCCTCGATCCGGTTCAGTTCAAGCGTGAAGAACAACAGATGAATTGATGCTGCGGTGAGCCGCTCCTGAACGTCGCCATAAAATTTGGTGCGAGCGGGATCGACCGTGTTGCCGGCATGAACGAGCCCGGCAAATGAGCCGAGCCGGCCCATCAGGTCGTCGATCGCTTCGTAGCGCCGGACCGCCGCCGCTAGCGCCGGACCGCCGTTGCCCATGGCCGCCAATGCCGCGAGCTTGCCCTTATAGGCGTCCTCGAAAGCGGCGCATTCGGCGTCGGTGCGCTCCAGGTCGCGCTTGATCGCCGGATCGTCGAGGCCGCAATAAAGATCGTCGAGATTCCATTCCGGCAATTGGCGCAGCGCCTTCTGACCGGATCGGATTGCTTGCTTGGCGGCCGATTTATTCGCGACTTTCGTCATGTGCTGATTTGGACTTCGCCGATTTCGAGAATGCTGAGCCAAAACCCTCGCGGTGGTTCCCGCCCATGGTTGATGTGGCGCAGCAGCGTCAGCGGTGCAAGGCCGCTCCGCATGAGAGGATTTCAACGCGGCCAAGCCGGCGCATGCGTGCCGAGCGGGACTGTTGAGCGGACCCAATGCGGCGGCGTCTCCGACATTTCGGCAGCATGGCGAACCGCGGTGAGCCGGCCGAAGCCAGAGGGCGTGTCCTGCAAACGATCGCGCACATGGCCAAAAGCGGGATCGTGACATTGCATGCTGTCGATGCGGCCGAGCCCGCGCAGCCAATAACCGGTCTGCGCCAGCGAGACCCGAATATGCCAGGAGCCGCCTTGTTCGGCGCGCCGCTTGAGCGCCGCCATCACGCCGAAGGCCAGAAGATAACCAGCAGCATGGTCGAGCGCTTGCGCCGGCAAAGGTCGCGGTTTGGTGGATCCGAACGCCTCCGCTTCCGCGAGATTCAATCCACTCGCGGTTTGCACCAGCGAATCAAAGCCGCGGCGCGAGGCCCAGGGCCCGTCGTGTCCGTAAGCGGACAACGAGGCATAGACGATTCCTGGCCGCAGGCGGGCGACCTCCTGCGCGCCGAATCCGTGTGCGCCGACCGCGCCGGGACGATAGCCCTGAACGAAGACATCGGCCTCGCGCACCAAATCCGCGAGCATTTTACGGCCGTCGGGCTGACGCAGATCGATGTGCGCCGACAGTTTTCCGCGGCCGGTATCGATCACGAGCGGCAGCATCGAAGGAAGATGCGCGGCAGTGACCAGCAATACCTCGGCGCCGTGCACGGCAAGTGTCCGTCCGCATACCGGACCGGCAATGATGCGGGTCAGGTCGAGGACCTTGATGCCGGACAGCGGCCGTTCCGCCGGCGCGAGCTTTTGCGCGGGCGCGTCGCCGATCTTCTCGATGCTCAACAGCGGCAAGTTCGCGATGGCGCGGCCTTGCGGATGCGCATCCCATTCGGCGAATGAGCGGCAGGCGGTGACCACAAGCCCGGCTTCGGCCGCCGCTGTTTCCAACGCCTCCGCCTCCCAGCGCGCTAGCGCGCGTTGCACCGCTGCTTTGTCGTGATCGCAGCCGAGGAGCTGCAGCAATCCTTGGCGATGATGCGGCAAATTAGTGTGGAGCCGCGCCCAGCGGCCGTCGCCGCAACGGTACAGCCCGGCAATATGATCGTGATGATCGGCAGGCTCTTTTCCATCGACGCGCAGGTAGCGTTCGCTGCGGAATTCGACCGCCGCATCACGCATCTCGACGCTCACGCGCTGCCGGCGCCCGCTGCGCAGCCGCCACAGTTCGGCGGCGGCAAGCGCGGCGGCGCCGATTGTGGCCTGCGCCGCCGTACCGACTGCGAATGAAGACGGCAGTACCGGCTCGGTGCCGGTGAAGACAACGTCATCCAATACATCATCGTCAAGGCCGGCGTCGCCCCAGAGTTCGATGAGTACATCCGCGGGATCGAGAGCGGGCATGGCAAGCCCCTGCGGCGCAAAACGGCCGATCAACGCACTGATTCGATAATAATGGCGGCGGGAGAATTTTTCTTGGCCGTCTTCGTCGGCCGTTCTGGTGCGTGGGCGGCTTACAAAACCGTACCTGGCCGAATTTCCTTTGCCAGCGGACGCCCTAATTACTGAGGGCGGTGAACGAGTTAGCTAAGCCGTGGCCGCGCTGCGACAGGCGGCAAAATTCGTCTCGTTCGCGGCAATGTTAGCGGCCGCCGTAGGACAAAAACCGGCGGCTCGCGTAAAGTGCCGCGCCGCGGCGGGTCCGCCAGCGGCTTCTGCCATAAATTGAGGCCAATCCTCGTCAAGGAATGGCGCTTCGCTCCGCGCAGGCTGGGAAGGAGAATTCGTAATGTCGGGATTCGATCGGTTATTCGCCTCGACCGCCATTGCTCTCCTGCTCGCTCTTTCCGCCAGTGGAACGTTCGCGGCTTCGGACAGCGCTTCCGGCAGCGACGCCGCGGCATCGCCGGCTCAGGATTCGCAAGCCGACAAGGCGGCGCAGCCTGCAGCCGCCGGATCCGCACAGAATGCGCCAACCACCGATGCCAAACCGCCGGCTGCACCGAGCAATGCGACGACGCCGGCTGCCGCGACGCCATCAGTTGCCGGCGAGGCCAAACCCGATGCAACGCCTGGCGCCGCCACTGCTTCGCCGAACGAGCCCGCACCGGCTAAATCGGCGGCTGAGGCCAAGCCCGCCGAGAAGCCTGCCGATAACGCCACCGAGAGGCCTGCCGATAACGCCGCCGACAAGCCGACCGATAAGCCGGCTACGACCGCAACCGCGCCCGCCACCGCCAGTCCCGAAGGGGCAGCGCCCGCCACGGCAGTTGCCGCCGGCCCGGACGCCGCCATCACCGAACAGCTGCGCGAACTTGCCAATGGCAAGTTCGATCGCGTCCTCGGCAGCAAGAAGGATCGCACGCAGATCGACACATTCTATTCCGGCCGCAATTACGCGCCGTTGTGGATCAGCGACGGCAAGATCAATGCGCGCGCCACGGCGGCGATCGATTATCTTCATCATGTCGATGGCGACGGGCTTGATCCGGCCGATTATCCGGTGCCGAGCTTCGCGGCGCTCAGCGCGCCGGCTGATCTGGCCGATGCGGAAATCAAGCTGACCAGTGCGGTCGTCACTTACGCCCATCACGCCAGTGTCGGACGCGTGCATTGGTCGCGCGTCAGCGCGGACATCGAATTTTCTACGCCGGCGGCCGAGCCAAGCGACGTTCTTGCCGCCGTTGCCGGCGCCAGCGACGTGGCCGCCACACTCGATTCCTACGAGCCGCAAAATTCCGGTTATCGTGCGCTCAAGACCACGCTGGCCGACATCCGCACCGGCAAGATCGATAAGGAGAAAGCGCCGATCGGCAAAGGCGCCGTACTGAAGATCGGCATGGAGGACGACCGGGTGCCGGCGCTGCGCGAACGCCTTCATGTTTCCGGCGCCAGCGGCGCCACCTACGACAAGCCGCTTGCTGAAGCAGTCAAGAAATTCCAACAGGAGCACGATCTTGCCGCCACCGGCACGCTCACCGCCGCGACCGTCGAAGCGCTCAACGGTCGACAGCCCGATCGCGTGACCGACATCATCCTCGCCAATATGGAACGCTGGCGCTGGATGCCGCACCGGCTTCCCGACACTTATGTGATCGTCAATCTGCCGGACTTCACGCTGCGCGTGATGCACGGCGGCAAGCAGGCCTGGATGACCCGAATCGTGATCGGGAAGCCGGAGATGCCGACGCCGATTATGACGGCGGAAATGAAGTACATCACCGTCAACCCGACCTGGAACGTGCCGCCCTCGATCGTCAATCACGAATATCTGCCGGCGCTGGCGCAGGATCCGACGGTGCTCGAGCGCATGGGTTTGCGAGTCGACCGCAACGCCGATGGCAGCATTCACATCTACCAGCCGCCCGGCGAGAAAAACGCGCTGGGCCGGATTCGTTTCAATTTCCCGAACAAGTTCCTGGTGTACCAACACGACACGCCGGACAAAAACCTGTTTGCCTATGACAAACGGGCGTTCAGTCACGGCTGCATGCGCGTGCAGGACCCGGTGCACTATGCCGAGGTGCTGTTGTCGCTGGTCCGCCCCAGCGATCGCTATACCGAGGATCGCATTCGGAAAATGTTCGGTACTAGCGAGACCGACATCCAATTTCCAACTTTCATTCCGGTCAATCTGACCTATCAGACTGCTTTCGTTGACGACGCCGGCAAACTTGAAATTCGCGACGATATTTATGGCCGCGACCGGGCACTGCTTGCCGTCCTCAAAGGCACCGACCGCAAGGTCGCGGATATCCCCGTCGAGCACAAAATCGACATTTCACACCGCGAGGTGTTGGCGATTCCCGACGAGCCGTCCTGGTTCGGCGGCCGAACCGCATACGGCGGCGGGCGCGGCTACTATCCGAATGGGGGCGGGTATTACGGTGGCGACAATTTCTTCTCACGCCTGTTCGGCGGCTTTGGCGGCGCTCAACCAGTCCCGCCAGCGCCGCTGCCCCACCGCGGCACGGCCCGCACCAAGAAACTCACCCATTCAGGGCAAACCGTGGAGCGCTAATCGGGGGGAGCTCTGCGGTATTACCCCTATTTACCCCCAAATCACGCTATTCCCCGGGCCGCCGGGCTTGCGGCGGCCATTTTTTGCCACACTGGGCCTTTAGCCCTATTCCCGGTGTTCGGGGGTGGGGTGCGACCGTTCGCGTTGACCCTTCCCAAATTAATGATGCGTTAGCGTTACCGGCGCGGTGGAAGCTGCGGCGGATCGCGAATGCGCCGATGCGAGATTGGGTCAGTGCACGTTCACAACGCGCAACTGAGTATTCGTCGATTGTTCGCGGCACGCACCGTTTATTCGGTCGGTTTGGCGCTGCTCATTTTCATCTTCGGCTCGAAGACGTTGCAGAACGCGGTCGCGGAGGGCGATACGCGAACCATTACGATGCATCATCTTCATACCGGCGAAGACATCACGATCACGTACAAGCGCAACGGACGTTATGACGAGAGCGCGCTGGAGAAGCTTAACTGGTTCTTGCGCGACTGGCGGCGTGGGGAACAGACCCGCATGGACCCGCACCTCATCGACTTGGTTTGGGAAGTACAGCGCGAAGCTAATGCGAAGGAGCCGATTGAAGTCGTCTGCGGCTATCGAGCGCCGCAAACCAACGCAATGCTGCGGCGGCGCAGCGGCGGCGTAGCGCGTTTCAGCCAGCACATGCTCGGCCACGCGCTGGACTTCTACATTCCCGGAATCTCGCTCGAACAGCTTCGCGAGGTCGGCTTGCGGCTGCAGCGCGGCGGCGTGGGCTTCTATCCGACCTCCGGCTCACCCTTCGTGCACATGGACACCGCAGGTGTGCGCATGTGGCCGCGCATGACCCATGAGGAATTGGCGCGCGTATTCCCCGATGGGCGCACCGTCCACATTCCGAGCGACGGCAAGCCGCTGCCGGGCTATGCGCTGGCGCTGGCCGATATCAGAAAGCACGGCGGCACGCCCTCGGAGATCTCGCTCGATGCGGCGCGCAGCGTCGGCGTAAATGTCGAGACGGTGTTGGCCAGCAACGAGCGGCCCACCGTCAATCCGTTCGCTAAGCTTCTGGGCCTCGCCCGTGAGGCGGACGAAGAGGACGACGCGGCGGCGCGATCGGCAGCAGTGGCAGTCTCGGCGCCGCTTCGGGCGCAGCCCAAGCCGGCTATGCCGGCTAGCATCGCCGCTGCGCAACGCAACGTGGACAACAAGCCGGCAGCGGGCAGCGTTGCCGATGCCGGGCCCAGCAAGCCGGCAAGCGATGCGTCGACGCCAAAGGTCGTTCAAGTCGCAGCACTGTTGCCGCCGTCCCCATCGGCCGCTCCGACGCAAGCCGCCGAAGCTGCGAGCGCCGCAACGGCCAACGATATCATCCGCACGCGCGGCTATTGGCAGGGTCCGCCAGATGGCATGACTACCACGACGCCCTCTGCTCGCCCCTCGCGCCGTGAGGCTTCGCCGAAGCCCGGCGGCAAGGGCGAGGCCACTGGAGCGATTGGCCCCTTCCCCGACCCCCGCATCGACCGCGCCACCGCGGAAGTGACGCTTGCCTATGCCGAGCAGCCGCCGGCGCACCCATCCGAAAAAACCTCTATCGCCGGTGTCGCCGCGTTGCGCGCCGCCGCAATTTCCGCCGAGCCGGAGGTTCGTCCAGCGCGGGCGCTTTATTCCGAGCAGGATCCTCCCGCCGCACCAGTTATTCCGAGCGGCACCACCATCGCGGTCAAACGCGTCGCCAATCAGGTCGCTTCGGCAATTCTCAGCGCCAGCGCATCGTCCGTGATCGCGATCAAGGCCGGCATGCGTCTCGAAAATCCCTGGCCACGGGCGGTGCTGGTGGCGCCAAGCGTGCACCGCTTCCTTGCGACGCTTGCGCTCGGCACGCGCGATTTCCGCTCGCTTGCCGCGCTCATGGTCAAGCCGCGCAGCTCGGTGATGATGACGTTCGCCGCCGATCCCTATCCCGGCCTGAACCACGAGCGTTTTAGCGGTCCCGCGGTCGTGTTCGTCTCAACTGTAAGCTATCAGACGCGCACTGCAGTATTGCAGTAGGCCTCATCCTGCTGAAATGATGTGAGTACGGTTTGCGGCTCGCCGCCGCGCCCTCGGCAATAACAGCCGACCTATTCGAGCATGCCGAGCGCATGCAGATAGGTGTGTAGGACAGCCTCCTGCTCTTTCCGCTCGTTGAGGTCCTGCTTGCGCAGACGAACGACGACGCGCAACGTCTTAACATCAAAACCGTTGCCCTTGGCCTCGGCATAGACATCGCGGATGTCGTCGGCGATCGCCTTCTTCTCTTCCTCGAGTCGTTCGACGCGTTCGACGAAGGCTTTGAGCTGCTCCTTGGCGAAACGGCGGGCGGGCTGATCGTCCTTGACGGCGGCTGCAGTAGCCATTGGGCACTCCGTGGCGCGGTTCTCTCAATGCGCCGCAGGATTCGAAGCTGTGCGGCTCGCGGTCAAGCGCTCGGCACGCTCATCCACAGCACTGCACAGGCGGGCGCGCAGCCGATGCGCTGGTCAATGTTTTTGACTTGCTTTTTCGAATGCCGCCTTTTGCTCGCCCGACGCCTCTTTCTGGTGCTTGGCGCGCCATTCGTCATAGGGCATGCCATAGACGATCTCGCGGCTCTGCTCCTTGGTCATTGGGATCCCTTTAGCGTCGGCGGCATCCTTCATCCAATTGGAGAGACAGTTGCGGCAAAAACCCGCCAGGTTCATCAAATCGATGTTCTGCACGTCGGTGCGCGCGCGCAAATGCTCGACCAGGCGGCGGTAGACCGCGGCTTCAAGTTCCGTCCGGGTATTTTGATCGATAGCCATAATCTTCTCCGCAGGTTAAAGCATGATCCCGAAAAGTGGGAACCGGTTTTCGGAAAAGATCATGCTCCA
>CATPBC010000317.1 GCA_955652195.1 uncultured Xanthobacteraceae bacterium
CGACCGGTGGTACGCACCCAGACATGGAAGCGGTCGCCGGCGAGCTTGCCGCCGGCATAGCGATTGTACTCGACCGGGCGCAGTTCAATCGGCCGCTCGCGCTCATAATATCGGCGTACCGCTTCAGGCATCAGCGGCCTTACCCGCTCCCTGAATTCCGCTTCAGTCGGCAACTCATCCGGCTTCGGCACGTCTGGCATCGTGAACTGATGCGATAGGTCGCCTTCCGCGCCGTGAAACGACACCGACATGGAGAAAATCGCGTGACCGTGCTGGATCGCGACCACACGTCGGGTGGTAAAGCTTCGGCCGTCGCGGATGCGATCCACTTCATAGATGATCGGCACTTTTGGATCGCCGCCGATCAGAAAATAGGCGTGCAGCGAGTGCGGTGGTCGGGCGGTCACGTTCTCGACCGTGCGGCAGGCGGCGACCAGCGCCTGACCGAGGACCTGACCGCCGAAAACGCGTTGCCAGCTCGACTGCGGCGAGCGCCCGCGAAATAGATTCAATTCGAGCGGCTCAAGATCGAGGATATCGATCAGGTCTTGAACGGCGGAAGCCATACTATCTCCGTCGGCTGACCCGCGCGCGGCGAGGTCCCTCGGCAGGCCGTGCGATCGTCGTCCCTGGTTGCATACGGGTTCGGCGGCGGGGTCAAGTCGGTCATTAACGATGCCAAAGAAGCGATGCTAGGGAGCAAATCTCTGGAGCAAATCTGTTAGACTGGAATTGAAAATAATAGCTGCGTTCGGCTGTCCTGTGGGTGTTGTGCGGTCATGGTGTATCAGGTTGGATATGCTGCGTGCTGATGTCGATGTCCTGATTGCCGGCGGCGGCTTCGCCGGGCTGACGCTGGCGATTGCGCTGCGCCAGGCGCTCGGGGAGTCCTTTGCTGTTGCCGTCGCCGATCCGAGCCTCGGCGCTACCCATGCTGGCGACGAACGCGCTTCGGCGATCGTCGCGTCGGTGCGCCGGTTGTTCGATACGCTTGGCGTTTGGCCGCGCGTCGCCGACGAAGCGCAACCCATTCTCGACATGGTGGTCACCGACAGCCGGCTTGGCGATGCGGTGCGGCCGACCTTCCTCACCTTCGCCGGTGAAATCGAGCCCGGTGAGCCCTTCGCGCATATGATCGACAATCGCCGGTTGGTTGAGGCGCTGGCCGACAAAGCGCGGCAGACCGGTGTCGAGCTGCGGACCGCCGCAGTGACAGAGTTCACGCTTCCATCCGAACGCGGTCCAGTGAATGCGAGCACGTCGGGCGATGCATCGCGTATTGATGCGCGACTCAGCGATGGATCCGCGTTGGCCGCGCCTCTCCTCGTTGCCGCCGACGGCGCGCGATCGACGATCCGCGGCCGGGCAGGAATCGCGACCCACGGCTGGAGCTACGGACAGTCGGCAATCGTCGTCAATGTCGCGCACGAGCGCGATCATGGAGGCCGCGCCGAGGAGCATTTTCTGCCGGCCGGACCGTTCGCCATTCTGCCGCTTAGAGGCCGCCGTGCCTCGATCGTATGGACCGAAACGACAGCGGAAGCCGAACGCATCATGGCCTTGCCTGATGATGCCTTCCATACCGAGCTCGAGCAGCGCTTCAAGCTGCATTTGGGCGATATCAAAGTGATCGGCCGACGGCGCGCTCATCCGCTCGGCTTTTTCGTCGCCCGTTCGTTCATTGCCGAGCGCATCGCGCTGATCGGTGACGCCGCGCACCTGATCCACCCGATCGCCGGGCAAGGGCTCAATATGGGATTGAAGGATGTCGCCGCGCTTGCCGAAGTCATCGTCGACGCGGCGCGCCTGGGACTCGATCCAGGTTCGGCGGAAGTGCTCGAACGCTATCAGCGTTGGCGCCGCTTCGACACAATGGCCATGGGTGTCGCCACCGACGGTCTCAATCGGCTGTTTTCCAACCGCTCCGATCTGCTGCGGCTGGTCCGCGATGTCGGCCTCGGCTTGGTTGATCGCGTTCCCGCTCTCAAGCGCCTGTTCATCCGCGAGGCGGCAGGTCTCGTTGGCGACGTGCCCAAGCTGTTGCGCGGTGAGGCGCTATAAACTACCTGCCCATTGCATGTCTCGTTGCGGGCTTGTCCCCGCCATCAATGCCTTTAGTCTTTGTGCCACCTTAAAAGCGCAGTGCCCGCACAGGGCCGGTTTGGCAATCGCCTCGGAACAGCATGGCCTTCAATCACATCGCGGTCCTCGGTGCCGGCGCCTGGGGCACGGCATTGGCACTAGCCTGTGCGCGTGCCGGGCGCAGCGTTACGCTTTGGGAGCATGATCCCGCCAATGCCGAGCGGCTCAAAAAACAACGCGAGAGCCACTTCCTGCCCGGCATATTGCTCGACGACCGTATCGCGATCGCCAGCGATCTCGCCGAAGCTGCCCGCGCCGCGGCGATACTGCTCGTGGTGCCCGCGCAAGCAGTCCGCGCGGTGATCCAAGCGCTGGCGCCGGCACTGGCCGAACGCACGCCCGTGATTGTCTGCGCCAAGGGCATCGAACGCGGCAGCAAGAAATTCATGACCGAAGTGATTGCTGAATGCGCCCCCAAGGCGAGCCCTGCGATTTTGTCGGGGCCGAGCTTTGCCGCCGATGTGGCGCGCGGCATACCGACCGCCGTCACGCTCGCCGCAGCGGATGGCAAGCTTGCCGCCGAGCTGGCGCAGGCGGTCGGCTCCGCAACGTTGCGTCCGTATCATTCCAACGACGTTCGCGGCGTCGAGATCGGTGGCGCAGCGAAAAACGTACTCGCCATAGCCGCCGGCGTGGTCATGGGACGCGGACTTGGCGCCAGCGCGCTTGCGGCGCTGACCACGCGTGGCTTTGCCGAGCTTGTGCGCTTCGGCACGGCCTATGGCGCGAAGGCCGAAACTATGATGGGTCTTTCCGGCCTTGGCGACCTTCTTCTGACCTGCTCAAGTCCGCAATCGCGCAACTTCACTTTCGGTATCAAGCTTGGCCGCGGCGAGAGGCCGGATTCGATCCACGCTGGGCTTGCCGAAGGCGTGTTCACGGCGCCCGTGCTACTTGAAATGGCGCGCGATCGCTCGGTCGATATGCCGATTTCCGCCGCGGTCGCTGCATTGCTTACGGGCAAGATGACTGTCGACGCGGTGATTGAATCGCTGCTGACTCGACCATTCAAAGCGGAATCGTGAGTGCCGCCAAAGCGAGAAACGTTTGCGGAGTGACAAATGGCCTACTGGCTATTGAAAACCGAACCGGAAGAGTTCTCCTGGGACGACCAAGTCAAGCGGGCCAACAAAGGCGAAGCGTGGAGCGGCGTGCGTAATTTCATCGCGCGGCGCAATCTCAAAGAGATGAAAAAGGGCGAGAAGTTTTTCTTTTACCACACCGGTGATGAAAAACAGATCGTCGGCATCGGTGAAATCATTCGCGAAGCTTATCCCGATCCTACGGCAAAGAAAGGCGAGCCCTGGGTCGCAGTGACCACCGCCGCGGTCGAAGCCTTGCCCAAGCCGGTATCGCTGGCCACGGTCAAGGCGGAGCCGAAGTTGAAAGATATGGCGCTCGCCAAATATGCGCGGCTTTCGGTCCAGCCGGTAACCGAGGCGCAATGGAAGCTGGTCTGCAAGATGGGTGGATTGTAGGTTTGCGGTTGCTGCCGACGACCGGGGGGAACATCGTGACTTTTAGCGCTGTCAATCATCTCGCCATCGCAATCGCTGCAATCATGGCCTGGCTCGCCAGCGCTGCTTGGTACATGAGCCTCAGCGGGCTTTACACAGCGGCGCTGGGAAAGACACCGCAGCAGATGGCGGAGGATCGCAAAAAGCCGGGCGCTTTCCTGCCCTATGTTTATGCGTTAGTCGCGAACGTCATCATTGCTTGGATGCTTGCCGGCCTGCTTGCCCACCTGGGTGTCGGCCAAGTGACGCTGCGCAACGGCATCATCTCCGCGGTCTTTCTCTGGTTTGGCTTCGTCCTTACCACAATGACCGTCAATTACAGCTTCTCCGGCCGCGACCGACGGCTCCTGCTGATCGATCTCGGCAACTGGCTGATCGTGCTCCTCGTGATCGGCGCGGTGATTGGCGTGATCGGGGGGTAGCCGCGGCGTGCCGGTTTAGCCGTGCGGCGGGGCGTCTCAGTAGCACGCCGACCTTATAGCCTTGTCCGCTCTCGTTGGGCCGTCGCATAATACGGCGAGAAATGTCATCGACAAAGATCCGCCGGTGAGCGGAGGAGAGCGAAATGTCCGACAAGATTTATGAAGTGCCGGCCGATTGGACCAAACGCGCTTTCATCAACGAATCCCAATACAGGAAGATGTATGAGCGGTCGCTTGCCGATCCGAACGGATTTTGGGCCGAGCAGGCCAAGCGTATTCATTGGATGAAGCCGTTCAGCAAGGTCAAGAACACGTCTTTCAACAAGCCCAACGTGTTCATCAAGTGGTTCGAGGACGGCGTCACTAACGCTGCCTACAATTGCATCGATCGTCATCTGCACAGCCGCGGTAAGCAGACGGCCATTATCTGGGAAGGTGACGATCCGAAGGAATCAAAACACATCACTTACAAAGAGCTGCACGACGAGGTTTGCCGTTTCGCCAATATTCTGCGCAATCGCAACGTCAAGAAGGGTGACCGGGTTACCATCTATATGCCCATGATTCCCGAAGCAGTGTATGCGATGCTCGCTTGCGCGCGCATCGGCGCCATTCATTCGGTGGTGTTCGGCGGCTTCTCGCCGGATTCGCTCGCTGGCCGCATCGAAGACTGCAAATCCAACATCGTCATTACCGCGGACGAGGGAATACGCGGTGGGCGGAAAATTCCGCTCAAAGCGAACACCGATGCGGCGATCGCCAAGGTCGGCGGCGTCGATTACGTGATCGTCGTCAAACGTACCGGCGCAGCCGTCGACATGGATCCGGTCCGTGACGTTTGGCACCACGAAGCCAAGGAAGTGGTGACAGCGGAGTGCCCTTGCGAGGAAATGAACGCCGAGGATCCGCTATTCATCCTTTACACGTCGGGCTCGACCGGCCGCCCCAAAGGTGTGCTGCACACCACGGCCGGCTATCTGATCTATACGGCGATGACTCACCAATACGTGTTCGACTATCACGACGGCGACATCTTTTGGTGCACCGCGGATGTCGGCTGGGTCACCGGCCACAGCTATATCGTCTATGGCCCGCTGGCGAACGGCGCCACCACGCTGATGTTCGAAGGCGTGCCGAATTATCCGTCGACCTCGCGCTTCTGGGAGGTCGTCGACAAGCACAAGGTCAACACCTTCTATACGGCGCCGACCGCGATCCGGGCGCTGATGCAGGCCGGCGATGCGCCGGTGAAGAAGACATCGCGCGCCTCGCTGCGCCTTCTCGGCACCGTTGGCGAACCAATCAATCCCGAGGCCTGGGAATGGTACCACCGTGTGGTTGGCGACGGCCGCTGCCCAATCGTCGACACGTGGTGGCAGACCGAGACCGGCGGCATTTTGATCACGCCGCTGCCCGGCGCAATTCGTCTTAAGCCTGGCTCGGCGACGCTGCCGTTCTTCGGGATCGTGCCGCAGATCGTCGATGCCGAGGGCAAAGTGCAGGAAGGCGCGGTCAGCGGCAATCTCTGTATTGCCGACGCTTGGCCGGGCATGATGCGCACGGTCTACGGCGATCACCAGCGTTTCGTGGAGACTTATTTCAGCGCTTACGCAGGAAGGTATTTCACCGGTGATGGCTGCCGCCGCGATGCGGACGGCTATTACTGGATCACCGGCCGCGTCGACGACGTGATCAATGTCGCCGGCCACAGGCTTGGCACTGCCGAAGTGGAATCGGCGCTGGTCGCCCATCCAAAGGTTTCGGAAGCTGCCGTGGTCGGTTACCCGCACAACATCAAGGGACAGGGCATCTACGCCTATGTGACGCTGATGGCCGGAGAAAATCCGACCGAGGAGTTGCGCAAGGAGCTGGTCGGCTGGGTGCGCAAGGAGATCAGCCCGATTGCTTCTCCCGACCTGATCCAATTCGCCCCGAACCTGCCGAAGACGCGCTCCGGCAAGATCATGCGCCGCATCTTGCGCAAGATCGCTGAAGACGAATTCGGTAACCTTGGCGACACCTCGACCCTGGCCGATCCCGCCGTCGTGGACGACCTCATCAATAACCGGCAGAACCGCAAGAGCGCATAAAAAAGCGCATAAAAGAGCGCATAGCGGCGAGTTCTGCCGTGGGGGCCGGCGAAAACCCCGTGGAACAATGTCGCGCGTCTTGTCCGCCGCAACGAGGTGGTGCACGCAGGGCACACCTTAGGGAAAAAATTATCAAAACATCAATCCTGTTGCCGCCGCGCTACTGAGAGTACCGGCGGTTTCGGCTAGGATATTCTGCGTCGAAACGCCGTCATGGCGGTTAGGGAGAGGGGCATAGGGGCATAGAGGCAATTAGGGAATTGGAAAATGCGGAGAAGGATTTCACTTTCGGTTGGTTTTGCCGTCGCCGTAGTTGCATTCGGTTTTGCGGCTGCGCCGGCGCAGGCGCACGGCGATCGGGTCGCGGTAAAGGACGGCTATTTGCCGGGCACCGTCGTTATCCGCACCAACGAACGTCGGCTGTACTATTTTACCGGCTCTGGTGAGGCGATCCGCTATCCGGTCGGCGTCGGGCGTGCCGGCATGCAATGGTCCGGCACTGCCTTTATCGACGGCAAATACATCCAGCCGGCCTGGACGCCGCCGGCCTCGATCAGGGGCGATTACCGAAGACTTCCGCCGGTGGTCCCCGGGGGCTCGTCGCGCAATCCAATGGGCGTGGCAGCAATGACCCTTTCCGGCGGCGGCGAATACGCTATCCACGGCACCAACGCGCCGGGCACGATCGGCGGCTTCGTCTCCCACGGCTGCATCCGCATGTACAACGAAGACATTATGGAGTTGTACAACCGAGTGAGTATCGGCACGCGCGTGGTGGTTACCAGGTAACAGGGGTCAGAAATCAGGAAGTCAGGGATCAGTTGAGTACCTGATACCCGATGCCTGCTGTCTGATACCTGGCCCTCAAAAATCCGAGGCCAGCCCGTTGACCTCCCAGTCGCCGTAGCGCGTCGGATCAAGGTCGCCGCGGCGGGGGACTTCGTTCGCGGATTCTGATTTCAAGGGATCGCGCTTATTTCGCTCGCGATCGGTTCGCCGTGCTTCGGCTTCGGCGAGCGCGCGAATGGCCGCGTCTGGCAGCGGCCGCTTGATGCCCTCGGTTTCGCTCATGCTGGGGCTCGTTGTTGGCATCATCTTTTATTTGGCGTAGCTCTGCGAGCTCCGCAAGGAGGAGAGAATTTGGCAATGAGGGCGGCGCGCGACCGGACGATGCGTTCGACGCGATCCCGCGATGCACCGGGCTTCGCAGTCCGCTGCCTCGCTGCCGACATTCTCGAAAGCGTGCTGTACCGCCGTCGCGCGCTGGACGAGATCCTTGATTCGACGACCGAACTTGCCACGCTTGCGGAGCGCGATCGTGCGCTGACGCGCGCCCTGGTCGCGATCGTGCTGCGCCGGCTCGGCACGCTACGGCATGTCCTCAGTCTTTTTCTCGACCGCGGTCTGCCGCGGCAAGCGCCGCGGGTCGAGACCGCGCTGTTATTCGGCGCAGCGCAAATTCTTTTTCTCAAGGTGCCGGATCATGCCGCCGTCGATCTTGCGGTTCGCCTTGCGCAAGCGGATCCGTGCGCCGCCGGATTTGCTGGTCTGATCAATGCGGTGTTGCGGCGTCTCGCGCGCGAGGGCGCGGCGCGCCTCGCTTCCATCGATACGGCCGATCTGGATACGCCCGAATGGCTGATGACACGCTGGACGGCCGCCTATGGCGCGGTGACAGCGCGCGCCATCGCCGCCGCCAATCGCAACGAGCCCGCGCTTGACCTCACGGTGAAAAGCGATCCCGAAGCTTGGGCAAAAAAGCTCGGTGGCCGTGTGCTTGCGACCCAATCGGTGCGCGTTAATGCTTCCGGCGCGGTGAGTACGCTGCCTGGTTTTGCCGAGGGCGCATGGTGGGTCCAGGATGCGGCAGCATCGCTGCCGGCACGGCTTCTCGGTGACGTCCGCGGCCGCCGGGTCGTTGACCTCTGCGCCGCGCCGGGTGGCAAGACGGCCCAGCTTGCGCTTGCCGGCGCCAGCGTAACGGCAGTCGATCGCGCGCCGGCGCGGCTCAAACGGCTACGCGACAATCTCGCGCGGCTTGGCCTGTCGGCCGAAATCGTTGCCGCCGATGTCGAGCAATGGACGGCGGGGCCGTTCGACGCCGTGCTCCTTGACGCACCGTGCTCGTCGACCGGGACCATTCGCCGCCATCCCGACGTGCCCTGGCTCAAGACTGCCGACGATGTTGCCAAGCTATCGGCGTTGCAGCGCCGTCTGTTCGATCGCGCGGCCGCTCTGACCAAGCCGGGCGGGACGCTCGTCTACTGCACCTGTTCGCTCGAGCCGCAAGAAAATGAAATGATCGTCGCGGATCTGCTCGTGCGCGAAACGTGCCTGCAACGGGCGCCCATCAATGCGGCCGAAATCTTCGGCTGCCGGGAGTTCATCAGCAAAGACGGCGATCTGCGCACCTTGCCCTGCCATTTTTCCGACAGCGATTCGCGCTTCGCCGGGGTTGATGGTTTCTATGCGGTGCGGCTGGTAAAAAGCCAATAATTACAACGGCCTATCCCGCCATTAGCCGACGCGCCCGCCTTTCGTTATGGTCGCGCTGAAGAGGCGCGCAGAGAGGGCGAGCGGAGCCGATGTCGCGCGTTGCTGTCGCGAACCATGCGAAGCTGTCGTGGCTTTTGCTTCGCGGCGCGTTGCGGCGCGTCGCCGGCCGCGCCAACGGGCACCCGCTGTTGCGCTGGCCCCTTATCCCGCTCAAGGCCGACCGCCTCCTAATTGCACCGCAAGACTTACGTACGGCGGACGCCACCCGGGCAACCGAAATCTATTCCGGACGCTTTGCCTTTGCCGGAAAGGTCGTCGTCTGCGATCGGCGCTCGATTTTCGAAATGGAGCCGCCGTCAGAGGAATGGGCTGCCGCCTTGCTGGGTTTCGGCTGGCTTCGCCATTTGCGTGCCGCCGAATCCGCGATCACGCGCGCCAACGCGCGCGCGCTGGTGGACGAGTGGATCTCATTGCAAGGCTCCTGGCATCCACTCGCCTGGCGTCCGGATGTGCTGGCGCGCCGTATCATCTCCTGGCTTAGCCAGTCGACCTTGATTCTGCAGGACGCCGACGCGCGTTTCTATCGGCGTTTTTTGCGCAGCCTGCTGCGTCAGGTACGCTATCTGCGCCACACCGCCGGTGACGCGCGCCGCGGCGTCGCTCGGCTGCAGGCCGTAATCGCGCTCAGCTATGCCGCGCTGTGCATTGCCGGCCAAGCCCGCCATATCAAATCGATGACCGATTGGCTCAAGCAGGAAATCGACCGGCAGATTCTTCCGGACGGCGGGCACGCCAGCCGCGATCCTAGTGCGGTCATCGAAATTCTGCTGGAGCTGTTGCCGCTGCGCCAAGCCTTCGCATCGCGAAACATCGCGCCGCCGCAGGCGCTACAGAACGCGATCGACCGTATGATGCCGATGTTGCGCTTCTTCCGGCATTCGGAAGGCACATTCGCCCATTTCAACGGTATGGGCGCTACCCCTGCCGATCTTCTCCTCACGCTGTTGGCCTACGATGAGGCGCGTGGCGCGCCGTTCGCGAACGCACCTTATTCGGGCTATCAGCGGGTGGCGGCAAGCGGCGCAGTCGCGATCGTGGATACCGGCCGCGCGCCGTCCATCGAGATGAGCCTTGATGCTCATGCCGGGTGCTTGTCATTTGAGTTCTCCTCGCCGAGGCAGAGCCTTATCGTCGTCAATTGCGGAATGCCCGCGATCGGGCGGGAGAACTGGCGGCAGCTTGCGCGCGCGACCGCCGCGCATTCGACGGTGACATTCAACGATGCGTCGTCGGCTCGTTTTGTGGAATTGACGACCTTCCGGCGCATGCTCGGCGGCTCTCCGATCATCGGCGGGCCGAGTCGCGTGACGGTGAGCCGCGAGGATAGTTCCGACATGATCGTGCTGCGCGCGGCGCACGATGGCTACGCCAGGCGTTTCGGAATTGTCCACGAGCGCGTTTTGATGCTCTCAGCCGACGGTACGCGACTGTATGGCGAGGATATCTTTCTGGACGCCGAAGGCGAGCCGCGCGTACTTAGCACGCGCGATGAATTCGCGGTTCGCTTTCACCTGCATCCCACGGTTAAAGTAACCCGCTTGACCGACGGCCACGGCGTCATGCTGATGATGCCGAACAAAGAAGTGTGGACATTCAGCGCGCATCAGGACCGCGTCGACGTTGAAAACAGCGTCTACCTTGCCGGCAGCGAAGGGCCGCGCCGTGCCTTTCAACTGGTCATCCGCGGGCATGCCCGCACGGCTGCGCGCGTTCAGTGGTCGCTGCAAGCCTATCCGGCAGCGGGCGCCCATGCGGACGCGACGCCGCAGATGCAAGACGAGGAGCCAAGGCTACCCCTATGATGGCTACCCCTATGATGGCTCCCCTTACGATGGCCGCCGTTATGAAATTTTTGCCGTGAAACGCGTGGAGCAAAGATAGGAGAGCGATGACCGAAAATCTGCGCCGCGCCTCCCGCGCGCTTATTTCCGTTTCCGACAAATTCGGCGTCGTGGAATTCGCGCGCGCGCTCGCCGAGGTCGGGATTGAGCTGATTTCGACCGGCGGCACCCGGAAAATACTCAGCGACGCCGGGTTGAAAGTGCTCGATGTGAGTGACCTCACCGGGTTTCCCGAAATGATGGATGGCCGGGTCAAGACGCTGCATCCGGCCGTGCACGGCGGGCTATTGGCCATCCGCGGCAATTCCGAGCATGTCAAGGCGATGCGGGCGCATGGCATCCGGCCGATCGATATTCTGATCGCAAATCTTTATCCGTTCGAAACGACAGTCGCGCGCGGCGCGGATTTTGCCCAATGCATCGAGAATATCGATATCGGCGGCCCGGCCATGATTCGCGCCGCGGCCAAGAACCACCAAGACGTCGCCGTGCTGGTGGATGCAAACGATTACGCCGCGCTGATCGAGGAGCTTAAGCGCCACGATGGTTGCACGACGCTCGCGCTGCGCCGTCGGCTTGCCGCCAAGGCCTATGCGCGCACTGCGGCTTACGATGCAGCGATTGCTAATTGGTTCGCCAGCGCAATCAAGGAACTCGCGCCCGACTATCGCGCCTTCGGTGGCCGGCTTATCGAAGCATTGCGCTACGGTGAGAACCCACATCAGTCGGCGGCCTTCTACCGCACGCCCGAGCTGCGGTTCGGCGTCGCCACGGCGCGGCAGGTTCAGGGCAAGCAGCTTTCCTATAACAACATCAACGATACCGACGCCGCGTACGAATGTGTTGCCGAGTTCGATCCGGCTCGCACCGCAGCCTGCGCCATCATCAAGCACGCCAATCCGTGCGGGGTGGCGGAAGCCGATAGTCTGGTCGAGGCCTACCGGAAAGCGTTCGCCTGCGACAAGACATCGGCATTCGGAGGCATTGTCGCGCTCAATCGTACGCTCGATGGCGAGGCGGCGCGGGCGATCACCGAGATTTTCACCGAGGTGATCATCGCTCCGAACGCCACCGACGAGGCGATTGCGCTTGTTGCCGCGAAGAAGAACTTGCGGTTGCTGCTGGCGGACGGTCTGCCCGACGCGCGCGTCGGCGGGCTGACCGCCAAAACGGTGTCCGGCGGGCTTCTCGTCCAAACTCGCGACAATGCAGTTGTCGACGACATGGATTTACGACCGGTGACGCGACGCGCCCCAACCAATGCCGAGCTGCGCGATTTGCGGTTCGCATTCCGCGTCGCCAAACACGTGAAGTCGAACACGATCGTCTATGCCAAAGATTCGGCGACTGTCGGCATCGGCGCCGGTCAGATGAGCCGCGTCGACGCAGCGCGGATTGCTGCGCGCAAGGCGCAGGACGCGGCGCGGGAAGCCGGTCTCAAGGAGCCGGCGACTAAGGGATCCGTAGTCGCGTCGGACGCTTTTTTCCCATTCGCCGACGGTCTTCTTGTCGCCATCGAAGCCGGCGCGACCGCTGTGATTCAGCCCGGCGGGTCGATGCGCGATGATGAGGTGATCGCAGCCGCCGATGCCCACGGCATCGCCATGGTCTTCACCGGCACCCGACATTTCCGGCACTAGTGGGTGCAGAAGCGGCACTACAAGGATACAGTTGCTAGTGTCCTTATCGATTCCGAAGTTCGTACGAGCGCGCCATAAATGCTTACGAACTTCGGAATCGGGACACTAGACTGCGATTTACGTGACGCGTCTGGATTGCTTCGTCGCCCCGCTGGGGGCTCTTCGCAATGACGATAGCGGAGAAAGACAAGCCAAATGCGGCTTCGATCGCGATCCGGTCGCTTTTATTGCTGTGAGTGTCCCAAGCTGGCGAAGAACAACAACATCAGATCGAGGCGGTGATCCACTGCTCGAGCTTCTGCTTCGGTTGGGCGCCGATCTGGCGCGACGCCAATTGACCGTCCTTGAACAACATCAAAGTCGGTATCGACATGATGCCGTACTTGGCAGCAATGCCAGGATTCTCGTCGACGTTGAGCTTGACGATCTTCACCTTGCCGTTGAGCGAATTGGAAATCTCTTCTAGCGCAGGGGCGATCATCCGGCACGGACCACACCATTCCGCCCAGAAATCAACGACCACTGGACCGCTCGCCTTGAGCACGTCCTTGTCAAACGTGGCATCGGTTACCTTCTCGACCATGAAATACCTCGTCCGTTCAGGGAGTCGTCGGCTCCGGATTAGGCGCAGAATCGGCTGCCCAAGAATCGGCCGCCCAAGAGCGCTGAACCTATGAACGCCCGTACGGGGCGTCAAGCCGCACTCACCGGAGCGTGACAGCACTGCGTTTCGGCGCGGTCGAGTTGGGTTTTGAGTGCGGCATCCATGACGGGGAGGGGAATTTCGATCAGCCGCGGACCGCCGCTGAAAAGAAGCGCCGCGCGCACGCGTTTGGCCGGATAAATCTGGCTGAGGACCGCGCGGTACAATGCAAGCTGCGTGACATAGGCCACCGGCACATTTTCGAGCTGGGCCGGCACGGTGCTGTCGGTCTTGTAATCGATGGCGAGGACGTCGTCGGCGCTGACGCTAAGCCGGTCCACCTGTCCAGAGACGAGAATAGGTTCGCCACCGGCACGTCCAATACGGCCGACAATCGGCACTTCCGGGCGGCTACCGGCGGCAAACACTTCGGCAAAGTTGCTGTCCTCGACTATGCCAAACACCTGCCGCGCGATTTCAGCCTGCTCACTCGCGGAAAGACTTCTTGCCGCGTTTGCAAGATAGCGCTCCAGCGCGGGCCTGCGCGCCGGCTGCGGAAGATCGGGCAAGGACTGCATGAGCCGATGCACGATCTGGCCGCGTTGCAAGGCTTTCTGTCGGTCGCGTGCGGCCTCCGGCGCAGCGCGGCCGATGTCCTCCGCAAAAGCCGACGACGGCGACAATGGTGCAGGTCGCGATGATTGGACCGGTGCTGTCTGCCGCAACCATAGGGGAAATTCCGGCCGCTCGAGTTTGGTCGTCGTCTTGGTGAGCGCGGCTGGCGCGGCAATTGCGGTCGCGGCGGTCTTGCGGAATCGCCGGACTTTTTCGTCGCCGTCGCTCTCCTCGACCAAATAGGGATCGAGCGCTCGGCGGATGAGATCGTACCAGCAGCCGTCCGGTCGCTTTCGTTCACCGTCGGCGCCGCAGACGATTAGTCGATCAGCCGCGCGCGTCATGGCGACATAGAGGAGCCGCCGGTATTCGTCGCCCGCCTCAGTGAGCGCCGCACGGCGCGCATTCGCCAAGGCCGACGAATCGTCGGCCTTGCGTCCCGCCCAAATGACGGCCTTGCGCGAGAGCTGCAAAAGCCGCGGCTGCTTGGGTCCCGCGGGCGGCGTCATGGTATCGGCCAGGATGACGAGCGGCGCCTCAAGACCTTTTGCGCCGTGAACCGTCATGACGCGCACCTCGTTGCGTGCAATTTCCATGTCGCGCCTCACTTCGGCGCGCGCTTGCCGCAGCCAGGCGAGAAAACCTTGTAGCGACGCCGTTTCGCGGCGTTCATATTCAAGCGCCAAGCTGAGAAACTCGTCGAGCGCGTCATTTGCCTCGGGGCCGAGACGGGCGAGAAAACGCCGCCTGCCGCCGCCGGCGCCGAGAACCTGCGCATAAAATCCG
>CATPBC010000318.1 GCA_955652195.1 uncultured Xanthobacteraceae bacterium
AGTCGCCGGAACCGGCACCTTTGTCCTGCCGATCCATTTCCCGCATCCGACCACGGGACGTGTCGAGGGCGACGGCGCGCTATTTCGCTACTACTTCGTGCGTTAAAGCGAAGGCTGGCCAACGGGCGCCGGCGCCAACTACAGCCGACGCAATCTATGCGATCGGGATCGCGCCTGGAGGGTGAGCTTCAAGAGCAATGATCGACTAGAAGCGATCAGCTCGAGCTCCTGCTCAGCGCCGCTCGTTTCTATCCCGGTCCTTGACGAAGACATGATAGACGACGCTGTCCCAAGCGTTGTGAATGCCGACGAACAGCAACAGCAGCGCCGCGCCGCCGACCCCAAACAACGCCACTCGCGTGACGGAAGGCGCCCCGAATGCCGACGGTAACAGTGTTGCGTACGCTGCGATGGGCAGCAGAGCATGAAATACCCAGTCCTCAAATTGTGTTTGGTACACGCTTTGCACCCGCATGCGGCGAATGACGATCATTGCGTAAATCGTTCCGCTGAATCCGATAACGCCCCAAAGCGCTGCGACGAAGGTGATCGTTGGCCATGGGGCGCGCAGCAGCGCCGACAACAGCAAGACGGTGCCAAGATGAACGATTGTCGGCGTGCCAAAGGCAGCGCCGCCTTCTAGCGCAGGCGAAGTCGGCTTTTGGGCAATGAGCGTTATAACGACGAACTGCAATCCAATCAGCGCGCCGGCTGCCGAGCCGACGATCACGTAGAAGCTGTCCCATTCAACGAGCTCTGGCATATGAGCACCTGAGTTTCAGATCGCGAGGAGTAAAACTCCGCACGCAACAAGTGCGATCGTCCAGACCAGATCGAGATTGATCCAGCCGCGGCGCAGGAAACCGACGCCGACCCTTTTGTAGACGACGATGGAAACAATTCCGATGGTCGCCAGCATCGCCGCAGTGTGCACGCCGAGTGCAGCGAACGCGATCGGCAAAGAGGTACCTACCGTCAAGGCGTGCGTCGGCGAAGCCGCGAGGCAAAGTGGGATCACCGCCGGAATCAACATCAGCCCCGCGCCGTGTGCATTCGCCATCAGGAATGACCACAGGAATAAACCGCCAAGCCCGACCTGCATGCCAAACCGCACTTTATGACGCCGCCCGTAAAGCGCATGCCAGGCAGCCCAGCCGAACAGCATGGCGGCAGCGAGCGGCCGCAACAGGCCGGGGTCAAGCACCAGCCCGAGCGCCAGCACGAGAAAGAGAACGAGCGCAATAGCCAGCGCATGGCCAAGCCCGATTGGCAACAGCGACAGCCAGACGATCCGCTCGCTGCGGTGGTTGAGCCCAAGCGCGACGGCAAACAGCCAGCCCATCGCCGGGTTGATGCCGTGAAACAGACCGAGTCCCGCGATCGCAAGCCAGAGCCAGATATCGCTCGATATGGCCGGCGTGCTCACAGGCCGTAGGCCGTCATGGGTAGCAGTAGGAATCCGAGGAGCAATCGCCGCCCTGCAGGCGGACCTGGTGTGGACGCTGTCCCTTTGGCCAGTCGATAAAGAACTTCGGATCGAAGGCGACGCCGCCGTCTGACTTGGCATCGAGCTTCACCATCCAGCCGTCGATTCCCTCGGGATAGAATTGCGGATCGATGGCGCCATAAAGCGAGTTTGTGAAGTAGACCCGCCGCCCGTCGCGGCTCACTTCCACCATCTGCGGGCCGCCATTGAGCTTGCCATTCTTCGCGCCGTTCTTGGCGCCCGGATGGCTCGCGCGCGCTACGATGCCGCCGATGCGCACCTTACCGGTGAGTTTGGGATTGAACGGATCCGAGACGTCGTATTGCTGCAGGTCGCCGGTGCCCCAGCAGGCCACGTAGAGAAAGCGGTCGTCCATCGATAGATCGATATCGGTGACGAGCGGCGGCACCGCCTTGAAACCCTTGAGAACGGGCGGCAGGAGATCGGGGTCGGCCGGCTCGGCGGGAATGGAAATGATTTTCTTCACCGCCCATTTGTCGCCGTCGCGATACCAGGTCCAGATCGACGACGATAAATCCTTCAAGCTGATGACGCAGTTGACGAAACCATACGGCTTGGTCGGGTCGTGAGCCGGTCGCAATTCGAAAACCAGCTGGTGCTCTTCGCCGAAATCGATTGTTTGCAGGTGCTTGCGTTTGGTGAAATCCCAGAAATGCAAGCGGCGGCCATATTTGCTGCCCAGCAGAATCTCCGGCACCAGGCCATTCTCGAATGTCTCGGGCGCGCCCCATTCGCTGGTGACCATGGTGTCGAAGCCAAGATGCCACCAGGCGTCGTAGGCGAGCTGCTGGGGGCCGCGATCCACTTCCCAGCGGCCGAGCGGTTCGAAACTCTCGTGGTCCATCACAAAGACGCCGCCCGGCGCTTTGCCGTCCTTGTTGCCGAGCGCGGCGACATAGATGCCGCCCGGTCCGCAATGCACCGTGTGCGGCCGCGTGTAGCCGGTTTTTTCCGCGATTTCCTGCGGCTCAATCACCTTTACGATCTGCGGCCGGCGCGGATCGGGTTTGGTGTCGAGAATGTAGATGCGCGATGAACGCAGCCCGGGAACGACCAGATAGCGCCGCTCGATATGGGGATGCGGCGCATTGGGACACAGACAGGACGAGCAGGCGTTCCAGCCGAAATGGTGAAATTCGTCGCCGGCATGGGTGGCCGCAACGGTGCCGATAATGCTCGAATAGGACGGCGAACTCGGATCGAGATCGACGACCGCAATACTGTCCGGTGACTTTCGCGCCGGGTCGAAAGCCGCCACGTAAGCAAGCTGTTCTGGCGGCGCTTTCGCCGCCAAACGGGGCGACGGATAGAAGCTCGGATCGGGCTGCCAGGTAGCCATCGCGTCCTCCCCTTCGTTCAGCGCGTTACGCCATGGCGGCAAGGATAACAGCGGGTTCGCGGGAGTCGATAGCAAAGCCCCGGGGGCAGCGTGAGACGCCGCCGCCGCCCGCGATCTTTTCAGACGGAACAATCCGCTCCGGGCATGAGAGGGTCGGCGCTTTACTCCAATGGAATTATTTTGCGCGCTTCTCGTGCCTGGCGATTTGGACGATCGCGCGCATAACTCTTCGCTAACTTTCCGGCGCACATACTGGCTTTGATCGGGCGGGGTTGGTCGCATCGTCGAGCACTAAGACTGCTGCCGGGCAACGGGCGGCCCCTCTGTTGCAGGATAATCGCGCTTTTTGAGGGGACGAGGACGCGTTGATCGGAATTCTGAGAAAGCCGTGGTGGGTTGGACCGTTGGTCGCCGGCGTATCCTACAGCCACTACAGTGGCGGCAAGCCACCGGAGCCGCCGGCCGTCAGTGGCTATGAGGTCGTCCATAATCGCGCAAACCTGCCGCGCAACGGCCGGCTTGTCGTCGTTGCAACCTGTCCCGCCGGCAAACGCGCCATCAGCGGCGGCTATTCGACGCCGAGTCCGGTCGATACGACGGATTTTTCCAATCCGGAGGGCAACAACGGCTGGAAGGTCAGCTTTAAGAGTAATGGCGGCAGCGGTAATGCGTCCGTCTACGCGGTCTGCGTCAACGCCAACTAGCGCGCACTAAGCGATCCGCACAGCGCAGCTGAAGACCTTGCGATCGCGGCGAACGTTCTTTGCGCAGCCCTAAGCCCGACCCGCTTGCTGGTATTTTATGTTCACCGACGACAGATGCTCGCCGAAATGGCGATCGAGCCAGCCAAGAAACGAAGATAAGAGCCTCGCTTCATCACCGCGATCCGGCGATTTGATGACCGCCTCGACGCCCTCGGATTCACCCGGCTCCAAGTTGATCGATCCTTTGTAGCGAACGTGCGTCCATTTTACGCCGTTGCGCCGGCGCGCGCTCGCGCGTGAGAACGTTCCGCGTCCGCTGCGGCGGATTTCGGCTTGCTTCCTGATCATTGCGCTGTAAAGACGCGTACGGTCGCTAGGGACAATCTCAAGTAATTTCATGGCCAGCTCCATGATTCGCTGCCGCTGGCCAGCATCGCACGCCGAGGCGCAATTGT
Source organism: uncultured Xanthobacteraceae bacterium (assembly GCA_955652195.1). Classification (GTDB taxonomy): domain Bacteria; phylum Pseudomonadota; class Alphaproteobacteria; order Rhizobiales; family Xanthobacteraceae; genus BOG-931. The sequence goes on from CATPBC010000318.1 coordinate 4,006, forward strand.
TGAGCATTGTTTGATCGCTTATCAGCAAATAAGCCGTTCTATCGCCATAGCTGAAATCGGCGGGCTACCACCCGTCGGGCGCACATCTGACCGGCGAATTCGGGTTGCGCGGATCGCATTGGACGTAACCGCCACCCGGCGGGTTGGCGAAACTGACTGTCGCCGCGCTCGCCAGCAAGGCCAGGACCAGAGTCGTTTTTTTGAAAATTACTCTAACGCTGCCGTGGCGCATGACACTCGTCCTTTGTTTTATCGTTGACTTCACATGACCTGACCGACGAGCCCGACATTTATTCCCGAGGCCGCACAAGCCGTTTATCACGCTGACCTTTCCGATCGCGTGCTAGTGATTTGGCGAGTAGCGATGTTGCGTCGGCGGGCGGCGCGTCGCCGGCCCAGGCGATATAACGATCCGGACGCACCAGGATGAGTTTGGCTTCATAGGCGCGGCGGCCTTGGTCATAGCTGTCGCACACGATTTTCAATGGCAGTTGCAGCGTCTTGGCCGCTTGCGCGAAGGCCGCCGCGGTCGCGTGCTGCGCATCGAACGCGAGCAGCGTGAACTCGTTACCGAGTTCCGCAAAAACATTGCGGCCAGACGATAGAAGCTGCGGCGGCAGATGATGGCCGGCGCGTGCTTTGAACGTGTGCGAGCCACGGGCGCTGCTCACGCCGCCAGGCGGGCCGCAGACGATCGGCGATCCTTCGTAATGCGGCTCGTAGGTCAAAACATTCGGCGCACTGGCATTGGTATGTTCCTGCCATGCTCGCGCAAATTCTACCGGATCGCGCTCCGGGCTGTAGCGGCGGAGGAATTCGCGGTCGCGGCGGATCCCGGCCTCGATGAAGTCTTCCGCAGTCTCCTTGAAAACCGGCCGCCGCTCCTCGCTGTAGCTCGCGAGCAGCGCCTCGCTGCCCCAGCCGTTGAGCGCCGCCGTAAGCTTCCAACCGAGATTGACGACATCGTCGAGCCCATTGTTGAGGCCATAGGCGCCATAAGGCGGATGCGAATGCGCGGCATCGCCGGCGATGAAGACGCGACCCGCCTGGTAAGTCTCGGCGACCGCGATGCGCAAATCCCAGAAGCTGACATAGTCGAAATGACAGGCGAACGGAAAGCCGGCAGCTTTCTGCAGCAAAGCATGAAAATCGTAATTATCGCGTGTCGTGTTGGCCGGCACCGGCGAATGGAAGAACCAGCTTTCGCCGACATCGACTCGACCGAAGAATTGCCAATAGCCGTTGAGATCGGGATGAATGACGCGATAGGTCGAGCGTGGCGGAAAGCGCTTGAGCTTGTCGTGCAGCGCGGGCGAGCGGAACAGCGCCAGCACCATCAATTGCTCAAAGTTGGCGCCGCCGCGCGCTATGCCGGCTTGTTCACGGACGATGGAATGCGCACCATCGCAGCCAACCGCGTAATCGGCTTGCAACAGCTCCCGTCCAGGGCCGCCGTCTTCCGCAATCGCGACTTCGACGCCGGCCGCATCCTGGCTGATGGATTCGGCAGTCCAGCCGAACCGGGCCTCCACATTCTTGAACTGGGTCAGCCGCATGCGCAAAACGTATTCCGCCTGGTATTGCGGCAGCCGCTCATTCTCCTGGAAATAATAGGGATTGACGATTTCGCGCAGCGGCGGTGCGGACCAATATTCGTTGTTGAGATCGCGGTAGGCGACAATCCCGCTCATTGGATATGACGGCGGCAGAATTCGCGCGGCCCGCAACGCATCCGCAACGCCCCAAAAGTAAAAGTGCTCCACCGAGCGTTGCGTGAGATTTTGCCCCTTGGGGATACGCTGCGGTTCGCGCCGCCGCTCGATGAGCGCGCAGGCAATCCCGCGCTGGCCGAGTTCGACCGCAAGCGCCACGCCGACAGGCCCGCCGCCGATAATGACGACCTGATATCGTTTTTTCATTTGAGCGAAAGAGCTGTCAGTTACTGCCGCACCAGCATAATCGGATCAGCCGATTCCGGCACCCGCTGCCAGGTATTGGGCTCGCTCTCCTCAAATTGCCAGGATTGCCCGCGCGCCGACAGCAGCACCAGCTCGCCTTGGTCCATGCGCCACGCGCTTGGATTAAAGCGCGTGACCAACGGGTCGCAGCCCGCCTTCAAGCGCAGCGCCAAGGCGTCAACGCCGGCCGGACTGTTCGCCAGCGTTAGCGTGCAGATCGGCTTTCCTGAGCCACGCGCAATGACCCAATCGCCGACCATGTCTTCGGCCGAGCGCATCGGGGCCGCGGCGGCGCTCTGGAGAATGAAGCGGCCTTCGCCGGGCGTGAAGCCGTCGTACATGCCGCTTTCGGCTTCGGTAAGCTCGATGACCGCTTCGCCTTGTTTGTCGAGCAGACGCAAATCGCCGTAATTGTCGAGCGTCCAGCCCAAAATATCCTTGCTCGACGGAAATAGGCCAGCGCAGTTCTTGTCGACGTCGACCCGCCGGCCGCCAGTAGCCGCCTCTGTGCGGAAGGTAAAGCGGCAGACCTTGTTGTGGTCGGCGTTGGAGAATTCCCAAACGCCGATCATCACGTTCACGGCGTCTTCCGCACTGGAGCGCGACGGCGCATTCTGGCCTTGCGGATTTTCCGCTGCTGAACCTTCCAGGGTTTGGTTCTGTTCGGTTGTTGGTTGCGTGTTTTGCGCAGCACTTTGCGCCACGGCTTGCGCGATGCCTTGCGCAAAAGCCGCGCCACCGAACAGGCTCGCCGCAAAAGCCGCAACGATCGCGAATTTATCGGCGTTCATATACGTCACGCTAGCACGGGTGTGACACGGCGTCATGCGCCGGCACAATTTCCGCCGCGGGTCCTGCCAAGCGTCCTGCCAAGCTGCAAGACTCAATTCTTCCAAGATGTGAATGGCGTTTCCGGTACCGGTGTCAGCGGCGGCTTACCTGCGGCCCAGGCGGCAATGTTGTCGACGACAAGCTGATCCATCCGGTCGCGGGTGTAAACCGAGGCCGATCCGAGATGCGGAAACAGTATGACGTTCTCCATCGCGATCAGCTCTTGCGGCACCTCCGGCTCCTTTGCGAAGACATCCAAACCCGCCGCCATGATGCGCTTTTCCATCAGCGCCTTGCCCAAAGCCGGCTCATCGACGACCGAGCCGCGGGCCATATTGATGAGGACGCCGTTTGGCCCAAGTGCGTCCAGCACTTCGGCATTGATCATGTTCGCGGTCGCCGCGCCGCCCGGCACGATCACCATAAGCGTGTCGACGTCGCGCGCCATGTCGAGAAGCTTGGGATAATAGCGATGACCGGCCTCGTGCCGCTGGCGGCGGGCGTGATAAACGACGGGAACGCCGAACGCGTCGAGCCGCCGCGCGATCGCTTTCCCAATGGCGCCCATGCCTACGATGCCGACCGTGCGGTTGCGCAGCGTCGCCTTGGTCAGCGGATATGGTTTTTGCAGCCATTTGCCGGCGCGCAAGTAGCGTTCGGCCTGCGGAAATTCCCGCACCGTGCACAACAGCAATGCAATCGCCGTGTCGGCCACTTCCTCGGTCAATACTTCGGGCGTGTTGGTCACGATGACGCCGCGCGCCGCCGCTGCTTTGGCATCGATGTGGTCGTAGCCGACGCCGAAGCTCGAAATGATTTGCAATTTCGGAAAGCGTTTCATGAACGGCTCGCCGAGCAGTTCGGTCGTGGCGCTGCAGGCGATCGCCCGGACATTGGCATGCGAGGCATAGAAAGCATCGGCATCTTTCGCTTCCGCCGTTTTGTGCACGATGCCGACCGCGTCGAGTCCTTTGACGATAAGCGGCTTCAACGGGCCGATAAGAATGATTTCGCGATTATGAACGTTCATTATAATCCTCACACCAGCATCGTGACCGGGGCCTCGATCAATCGCTTGATTGCTGCCAAAAGCTCTGCCCCTAACGCGCCGTCCACCACGCGATGGTCACATGACAGCGTTAGGCTCAGTATGCTTGCGAAGGCGACGCCGCCATCGTTTGTCTCGACTGCCTGTCGTCGCGCCGCTCCCACGGCAAGGATCGTCGCTTGCGGCGGATTGATGATCGCCGAGAATTCCCGCACCCCATACATGCCGAGATTGGAAATCGCCGCCGCACCGCCCTGATATTCGGCAGGCTTCAGCTTCTTGGCGCGGGCGCGCGCCGTGAGGTCCTTCATCTCAGCCGAGATCGCGCTGAGCGGCTTGGTTTCGGCGTGGCGGATAACCGGCGTTATGAGACCACCCTCGAGTGCAACCGCCACGCCGATATCGGAGTGCGAAAAGCGCAGGATCCGATCGCCGGCCCATACCGCGTTGGCGGTGGGCACGGCCTGCAAAGCAAGCGCAAGCGCGCGGATGATAAAATCATTGACCGAAAGCTTGAACGCCGGATTGCCGTCGCGGTCCTTGGGCGCGGCGTTGTTCGCTTCCTCGCGCAAGGCGATGAGACGACTGATTTCAACATCCGTGGTGAGGTAGAAGTGCGGAATTGTTAGCGCGGCCTGCGTCAATCGCGCCGCGATCGTGCGGCGCATGCTATCAAGCGGCACCTCCTGATAGCTTCCCGCTTCGTAAAGCGCCTTGATCTCAGTTGCGCCGGCACCTCCGGCCGGCGGTTCATGCCGCGCGTGCGGTGCGCCGGCAATATCGCGCGCTACGATCCGGCCGTGCGGCCCCGAGCCGCGAAGCTGCGATAGATCGATGCCAGCTTCGCCGGCTAAGCGACGCGCCAACGGCGTGACCGTCGCGCCGCCCGGCAATCGCGCCGGCCCGTAATTGCGCTCCGGCGTGCGCACTTCGAGAAACGGATCGAGCGCAACCCGCGATGGCTCGGGCTCACTAATGACGGCCGACGCTGCGCTGTGCGAGACCGGCAGGGATTTCGGTAAAGAGTTTGGCAAATCAGCAGACCGATTCGCCGCCACCTTTGGCGGAGTTGCGGTTCCGCCAGTGCGGTCGGCAATCACGCCAACAACGGCGCCGACCGGCGCCACCTCGCCCGCCGGCACGCGGATTTCGGCGAGCACGCCCGCCGCGATCGACGGCACTTCCATCGAGACTTTATCGGTTTCGATCTCGAACAGATTGTCGCCCGGCTTTACTTGTTCGCCGGCGGACTTGAACCATTTGGTGATCTTGCCCTCGGAGACGGTTTCGCCGAGTTGCGGCATCAAGACGTCCATCACTTGATCCGTTCCCAAGTGACTTCGAGCGTCGAATTTGGTGCGCGCAATACCAGCCGGTCGTTGATGAATTCATAGCGCCGCACCAGGTCGTCGGTGTCGCCGGGCTGCAGACTGTCCTGCCGATGATGCGTGACGGTGCCGGCCTGTTGGTCGACCGTATAGGTCCCGAAATATGCGATATAATCTTTGACTGCGGTAAATGCCTCTTGCGGCGTCATGACCGCACCGGCGCGCGCGCGCTTGACGTCCGGCGCGATCTGCACCGCCATCTCGCCGTGCGGCCCGTAGTAGATCATGCCCTTCGGATTGGCGCCGCGATCCCAACTGCTGCCATTGATCCGCGTGCCGATGTAACGCCACGCGCCGAGCAGCTTGTTGGCCGCCTTAGCTTCGGTCATCGTGCGTTCGCTCGCTCACCAAGTCACCGAAATGTATTGCGTCTCCGTGAACTCCATGAGCCCTTCGTGCGCCCCCTCGCGGCCGAGGCCGGATTGCTTGACACCGCCGAACGGCGCCGCGGGATCGGAGACGAGCCCACGATTGAGCCCGACCATGCCGAAGTCGAGTTTTTCCGACACGCGCAAGCCGCGGCTTAAGTCCTTGGTGTAGAGATAAGCGACCAGACCGTATTCGGTGTTGTTGGCGCGCGTGATCACTTCGTCCTCCGATTTGAAGGACTGGATCGAAGCGACCGGCCCAAAGATCTCCTCGTTGAGCATTTTCGCATTGTCGGAGACATTCGCGAGTACCGTTGCCGGGTAGAAATAACCGGGCCCGCCCGGCGCCTTGCCGCCGGTGAGCACTTTGGCGCCCTTTTTCACCGCGTCGTCGACCAACTCGATCACCTTGTCGAGGCCGTCTTGATTGACCAGCGGCCCAAGCGCGGTCCCGTCGTCGAGCCCATTGCCCATTTTCAGGCCGCCCATTTTCGCGGTCAGCTTCCGAGCAAACTCGTCATGCACTTTCTCATGCACGTAGAAACGATTGGCGGCGGTGCAGGCCTCGCCCATATTGCGCATCTTGGCGATCATGGCGCCGTCGATGGCCGCGTCGATGTCGGCGTCGTCAAAGACGATAAAGGGCGCATTGCCGCCTAGCTCCATCGCCGGCTTGACGACGCAGTCAGCAGCTTCGTGCAGCAGCTTGCGGCCGACCTCAGTCGAGCCGGTAAACGACACCACCCGGACGCGCGGATCGTGCAGCATGGCGCTGACCACTCTGCCGGATGAGCGCGAGGGAATGACGTTGACGACGCCGGCGGGCACGCCGGCTTCTTCGAGGATCGGCATCAGCGCCAGCATGGTCAACGGCGTGTCGGAGGCTGGCTTGAGCACTACGGTGCAGCCGGCGGCCAGCGCCGGGCCGATCTTGCGGGTGGCCATCGCCGCCGGGAAATTCCACGGCGTGACCAGCACGGCTACGCCCGCCGGCTTGTGATGGACGAAAATGCGTGCACCCGACGACGGTGCGACCGAATTCTGGCCGACATTGCGCACCGCTTCCTCGGCATACCAGCGGAAGAATTCGGCGGCATAGGCGACTTCGCCGCGCGAATCGGACAGCGCCTTGCCGTTCTCGATGGTGATGAGTTTCGCCAGCCGCTCGGCGTCGCGCATGATCAGTTCATAAGACTTGCGCAACACTTCGGCGCGTTCGCGCGGCTTCTTGCCGGCCCAGGCGGCAAACGCGCCGCTTGCCGCATCAAGCGCGGCCATGGCGTCCTCGACCGTCGCGCTCGCAACCGAAGCGACCTTGTTCTCCGTTGCCGGATCGATGACGTCGAAGCGCCTGTCATCCGAAGATTTGCGCCACTTGCCGCCGATCCACAGATCGGTCGGGACGTTGGCGAGAAGATTGTCGTACATGGCCATGGCGGCACCTCGTTTTATTTCGTGTCATGGCCGGGCCTGTCCCGGCCATCCCGATCGATTCGGCACCAGCGTGCGAAATCTATCGGGATCACCGGAACAAGTCCGGTGATGAGGAATCAGCTCTCCATCGCGTTTTTCACGCGCTCAACGATCCGCTCGACCGACGGCAGCGCAAGGTCCTCCAGAATGTCGGCGGCGGGCAGCGGAATATGGGGCGTAGTGATCCGCACTGGCGGACCGTCGAGTTCGTAGAAAGCCTCGTCGGCGACGATCGAAACGATCTCCGCGCCCCAGCCGCACAACCGCGGATTCTCCTCGACGGTGAACAGCCGATGCGTGCGCGCCACCGAGCCGAGGATAGTCCGTGTGTCGAGCGGGACCAGCGAGCGCACGTCGATGACTTCGCAGTCGATGCCGTGCTCGGATTTAAGCTTGTCGGCTGCCGCAAGCGCCCGCGGCACCATCAGCGCCAATGCGACGATAGTGGCGTCATTGCCCGGCCGCACGATACTGGCGATGCCCAGGCGATCGACGATTTCGCCGTCGGGCACGTCGCCTTTGACCGAATAAAGCGATTTATGCTCGAGAAAAATCACCGGATCGGGATCGCGCACCGCCGCAGCCATTAGGCCGATCACATCGCGCGGCGTGGAAGGCGCCACCACTTTCAGTCCGGGAATCATCATGCACCAGTTCTCTACGCTTTGCGAATGCTGCGCGCCGAATCGCGAGCCGGCGCCGTTGCCCGTGCGCACCACCAGCGGGCATTTGACCTGACCGTTCGACATATAGCGGCTCTTGGCGAACTCGTTGGCGATGTAATCGAAGCAGACCGCGAAGAAATCCGAAAACATAATTTCCGCAATCGGCTTCAATCCGGTCATCGCCGCGCCCATCGCCGCGCCCAAGATCGCCTGCTCGGAAATCGGGGTGTCGCGCACGCGCAATGGACCGAATTGTTCGTATAATCCCACGGTCGCCTTGAACACGCCGCCGGCCTTGCCGATATCCTCGCCGAGAAAGACCACGTCCGGATCGCGTGCCATCTCCTGAGCGATGCCGCGGGCCACGGCTTCGCGGTAGGTCAATTCCGCCATGCGAAGCCTCCATTGGCATAGACATCGGTCGTGAGAATTTCGACCGCTGGCGGCGGAGCCGCCTTGCATTTTTCGGTCGCCTCGTCGACGCGGCGCCGCGCATAGGTTTCGATAGCGTCGATGATGTCCTCACTGACACCGAATTGCTTTAACCGCTCACGATAGATTTTTATCGGGTCGCGCTCTTTCCATTTTTCCAGCTCCCCTTCGGGACGGTACTTGGCCGGATCGGCGCGAGAATGTCCGCTGTATCGGTAGGTGAGGCACTCAATCAGCGACGGGCCGCCTCCGGCGCGCGCCTTCTCATAAGCCGCCGCTGCCGTGCGATAGACGATGTCGGCGTCATTGCCGTCGATCACGATGCGCGGCAGGCCGTAAGCGGCGGCGCGATCAGCTGCCGGATGCGGCACGGCGGTGACATCGCCGATCGGCGTATATTCCATGTACAGGTTGTTTTCGCAGACGAAGATCACCGGCAGTTTCCACACCGCCGCGAAGTTAAGCGCTTCATGAAAAGCGCCGATATTCGTCGTGCCGTCGCCGAAGAAGCAAACCGATACGTCCTTCTGTCCTTTATATTGGGCGCGCCAAGCCGCGCCGCAGGCGATCGGCAAATGCGCGCCAATGATCGCGTAGGAGCCCATCACGCCGTGGTCAACGGAGGTGAGATGCATGGAGCCGCCTTTGCCGCGCATGAGGCCGTTGTCGCGCTGCATCAGTTCTCCCAGCACCTTCTCGATCGGAACGCCGCGCGCCAGCGTATGCGCATGACCACGGTAGGTGCAGAACGAAAGGTCGCCGGGTTTCATGGCCGCCGCGCAGCCAGCGGCGACCGCCTCTTGGCCGAGCGAAAGGTGGCTCGTACCCTTGACCAGATTCTGCAGAAACAGATCGTACGCCCGCTGCTCAGCCTCGCGAATTTCCACTTGCATGCGGTACATGCGAAGCCGCGTCTCCTCGCCGATATCGTCATTGAGGCTCGCATTCGGGGCGAGCGCGCGATCTTCAATCTTGGCCATGAAAGTCCTCGGAACGCGCTATAGATAAAGAGCGGGACGCAACTTAGCGCCAGTGGTGAAGGTGAGGCAATGCATGGCCAATGCCGGTACACGGCTCGCCAGGCGCGGCTTGCGGCAGGCTCAGCGAAGGCTTAATTGACGCTGTGGAGGGTTCGATGACTCAATCGCTGGATTCGCGGACATCTCAGCCCTTCATTTACCGTTTCTTTGGCGGCCCGCCCTTGGCGGTGATCGGCCGGCTGATCCTGCTCTCGATCCTGGTCGGCGTCATACTGGCGGCAATCGGGCTCGATCCCTGGAATGTCATCGAGTCCGTAGAGCGCCTAATCGAACACATCTGGAACATGGGTTTCGATGCAGTGCGCTGGCTGTGGCGCTATTTTCTGCTCGGCGCCGTAATCGTGCTGCCGATTTGGCTTTTAGCGCGCTTGGCCAAGGCGCCGCGTGGATTGTAGCGGTCAAAAAAGGCCGGGCTAATGCCCGGCCGTTTTTCTACTTCGAGCTGATTACTCGTCGCCGGAAGGCGAGCCAGACGGTGGTCCATCATCATCGCCCTGGACCGAATGATCCATGGTTTGATGATCGCGCGGTCCGCCGCCGCGATGCCGCCGCCGCCGCCGGTGCAGCGGGAAGCGATCTGCCGGCCCGTCATAGCCGTTCGGCCCATTTTGCCCGTTCGGGACATTGCCGCCCTGGCTGCCTTGGTTGTTACCTTGGTTGCCTTGGCCGTGCTGCGGCTGCTGTTGCGGCTGACCGCCGGTAATGAACGACGGCAGCCGATCGACGCCGCCTTCGTTTTCCGAAGCCGAATGCTGGGGACGCGGCTGAAACTGCTGCGAGTTCGGCTGCTGCTGCGGTTGATAGTTCTGCTGCTGATTGTGGTGGGGTTGCTCGCGCGGATAATACTGCTGCGGCTCGCGCGGGGCGAATGGCTCGCCACCGACATGCGGTTGCTCGTTGTCAGCCTCGTCATAACCCTCATCGGCGCCGCGGAGTTCGCCAGGCTGCTGCGGCTGTTGTTGGTAGTACGACGGCTGACTCTGCCGAAGCTGCTCCTGGGCCGCGGCGATCAGCCGAAAATAATGCTCGGCGTGCTGGTAATAGTTTTCCGCCGCAATTGGATCGCCCGAGCTTTGCGCGTCGCGCGCCAGTTGGAGATATTTTTCCCCAACGTGGGATGCCGTTCCGCGAATTTTTATGTCCGGTCCATTGGACTCGTACATTCGGGATAATGGATTTTGATGTTGATGATGATGATGCCCACCTTTGCGGTTACGACCGCGCATACGTTTGTTTTGACCGTTTCTCATGGTTTGCTGTTCCGCCAACCCCTTTTACCTGCAACGGCACGTTTGCCGCCGCTTCTTTTCCATTCACCGGAAGTCCATCACATCGGCTGAGCGCCGCACTAAATTTCCCGTCTCAATGTTCGGTCTCGATGTTTAGTCTCGATTCTCGCTCTCGCCGTCACAACTCCGGCAAACCAAGCTTTTCCCCGGCAGTTTTAGCCGCGGCGTTCAAAACTCTTCGCGGCGCGCCGCGATTGCCTACGCGCCGAACCCATGAAACGTCACGATCTGAGCACGATCTGAATCTGGCGATCCTGTATGCCGTCCAATCCGGCGTTCGCTATTCAGCTTCGCTTTTATGCCTGACCTGCGTTGCCGACCTCTTGGAGCCAACTATTATGCTCCGGGCGTTCAAGGCAACGCGGCACCCTCATCCAAGGGCGATTCCGTGAGCCGCAAGCTAGTCGGTTCCGGCCGATATTCCAAGCGTTTTTTTATCGCCGCCGCTGTATTGCCCAGCCTGCAATGTTGTGCGTCATAGGTCGTGCACACGACGTTCGGCCACCAAAGCGCGCGGGACACCATTAAGATCGGGGTGCAAGCCGCCCGACGCAAGACTGGCTGTGGCAAATATTGCGGCGACGGGTTCCGCTTGATCCTTGCCAAGTTCAACAACCATGATTCCACTCTGCGCCAGCAACCGCGTTGCGGTCGCGGCAAGCGGTCGATAGCACTGAAGTCCATCGGATCCGCCGTCGAGCGCATCCTGCGGATCGAATAGGCGCACTTCCGGCGGCAGTTGATCGATGTCGCCGGTGGCGACATAGGGCGGATTCGACACGATAAGATCGAAGGGTCCTGCCAGCGCGGACGCCATGTCGCAGACGAGAAAGGCCGCGCGGGCCACGCCTGCACGCTTGGCATTGTCGCGGGCGATCGCGAGCGCGGCTGCACTGATATCGGTGCCGATGCCGAAGGCGTTGGGTAATTCACTCAGAAGCGCCAGCAGGATCGCGCCGCAGCCGGTACCGAGATCGGCGATGCGCCAGGAGCGCGACCGCGGACCGCGTTTATCGAGCGCCGCCAGCGCCGCCTCGACGACAGTTTCGGTCTCCGGTCGAGGTACCAGCGTGGCTTCGTTGACGCGAAGCCGTAGCGTCCAAAATTCCTTGGTTCCGGTAATCCGCGCCACCGGTTCATCGCCAAGTCGGCGGCGTGCCAGCGCGGCAAT
>CATPBC010000319.1 GCA_955652195.1 uncultured Xanthobacteraceae bacterium
GATGCGCCAACCCGGCTGGTCGCGATGGTAGAGAAACGCGGTCAGGCCGTGGCGTCTATCGTCCGACGTTCTTGCAATCACGATAAAATGCGCGGCCTCGGCGGCGCCGGTGATGAACCACTTGCGCCCAGTGATGACCCATTTGCCGTTTTTCTTCTCGGCGCGGGTACGGATCATACCGGGGTCCGAGCCGCCGCCCGGCGCCGGCTCGGTCATGGCGAAAGCGGATTTCACCTTGCCCTCGACCAGCGGGCGCAGCCACCACTCTTGCTGGGCGGGCGTGCCAATGCGCGCCAACAGATTCATATTGCCGTCGTCGGGCGCCGCACAGTTGATGGACAGCGGCCCGAATAGCGACCGCGCCGCCTCCTCGTAAATGGCCGCCCAGGCGACGATCGGCAGCGCCATACCGCCGAATTCCTTGGGCGATTGCGGCGCCCATAGGCCGGCTTTTCTCGCTTTTTCCTGAAGCGGGGCAAGCCGGGACAGAGGTATGTTCTCGTGCTCGGAAAAATTTTGCGGATCGGATTCAAGCGGCAACACGTTAGTTTCGATAAAGGCGCGCGTGCGCTGGCGTAGATCCTCGACTTCCGGCGAAAGCGTGAAATCCATACTGATTAGTCCTTGGCAATTGCAATTTTCGTCAAGTTCGCAACACTTGGCACCGACCGCAGTTTATAGCTAAGGCAAAGCCGAGGTGGAAACCTAATGAATCGCATCCTCCTGCTGATCGCAACCGCCGCAACGGTTCTCGCTTCTGAGCTTTCGCCCGGCCATGCGGCATATATCGGCAACGCGCCGTGGTGCGCAGTGGTGAACATAGGCGCCGGTGCCGTCGAGTGGGATTGCGAATATCCTTCGGTGCAGGCCTGCGCGCCGAATGTGGTGGCGGGCAATCGCGGCTTTTGTGGATTAAACCCGTATTATTCACCCGCCTATTCATCTGTGCCTCCCTATGGTGCAGCGCACATCAAACGGGCAAGGCGCAGTACGCACCGTCATTAGTGCGAACCCCGCGCAACCGGTCCATCTTTGGCGAAGCACTCCATTTGCCGCCGCAAAACGGCAGTGCGACAATGACCTTAGCCGCTCGACGGAAGGCGCGACTTCATGTTGGATTCGGTTTCAAGCGCATCAACGCAATTTGCTCTCGACGCCGACCAGATCGCGGTCCGCGATACGGCGCGCGCCTTCGCCGCGGAAATGTTCGCACCCAATGCGCTTGCCTGGGATGAGACGAAGCATTTTCCGGTCGCGGAAATGCGCAAAGCCGCCGCGCTCGGCATGGGCGGAATCTTCGTCAGCGAGGATGTCGGCGGCTCTGGTCTGTCGCGCCTGACCGGGACTCTGATCTTCGAGGCGCTGGCGACCGGTTGCCCGACAACTGCGGCCTTCATGTCGATCCACAACATGACGGCGGGTCTCATCGATACGTTCGGCTCAGACGAGCAGCGTCGGCAATGGCTGCCGAAACTGTGCACCATGGAGCTGGTGGCAAGCTATTGCCTCAGTGAACCGGGCGCCGGTTCGGATGCTGCCGCCTTGACCACGCGCGCCATACGCGACGGCAACCATTACGTCCTTAATGGACAGAAACAATTCATCTCAGGAGCCGGCGCAAGCGACCTCTATATTGTCATGGCGCGCACCGGCGGCGCAGGACCTTCAGGTGTTTCCGCGTTGCTCGTGCCCAGCGAAACGCCGGGACTTTCGTTCGGCGCCAACGAACGCAAGATGGGCTGGAATGCCCAGCCGACGCGGGCCGTCCTGCTCCAGGACGCGCGCGTTCCTCTCGACCACAGGCTCGGCACCGAAGGAAGTGGATTCAAGATTGCAATGGCGGGCCTCGACGGCGGTCGCCTCAATATCGCAGCCTGTTCGCTCGGCGGCGCCCAATGCGCCTTGGACAAAACGCTCGCCTACATGAGCAACCGGAAAGCTTTCGGCAAGCGGCTTGATGAATTTCAAGCGCTGCGATTTCGCCTCGCAGACATGGCGACCGCTCTCGAAACGTCGCGCGCTTTGTTGTGGCACGCGGCAGCGGCACTTGATCGCAAAGATGCTGCTGCCACGCGGCTCTCCGCTATGGCCAAGCGCTTTGTTACCGACGCGTGCTTTGAGGTCGCCAATCAGGCGCTGCAGTTGCACGGCGGCTATGGTTATTTGGCCGAATACGGTATTGAAAAAATCGTGCGGGATTTGCGCGTGCACCAGATTCTCGAAGGCACCAACGAGATCATGCGCCTGATCGTGGCAAGAAGCCTTATCGGTCGATGAGTGAAACGCTTCTGCGCGATGGCGACCTCTTGGTGCGAAGCGACGGCGCGTTGCGCCGGATCACGCTGAACCGACCGCAAGCATTAAATGCCATTACGCTCGACATGGCGCTTGCCATGACTGCACTGCTGCGGCAATGGGAGTCGGATCCGAAGGTCGGCGCTGTGCTGCTCGACGGTGCTGGCGAACGTGCATTTTGCGCCGGCGGGGACATCCGCGCGCTTTACGACGCCGCCAAGACGGGTGACTCACTCCCGGCGCGCTTCTGGGCGACCGAGTACAAGCTCAATGTGTTGATCGCGCGCTACGCTAAACCGCTTGTCGCCGTCATGGA
>CATPBC010000320.1 GCA_955652195.1 uncultured Xanthobacteraceae bacterium
ATGCCGAGCGAGCCGGTCAGCATCGCCGCAACATCGGACAGCATGTCGCCGAACAAATTGTCGGTGACGATCACGTCGAACTGTTTGGGCCAGCGCACGAGCTGCATGCCGCCGGCGTCCGCCAGCATGTGTTCGAGCTGGACGTCCTTGTATTCGCGTGCATGCAGGTCCTCGACCACCTCGTGCCATAGCACGCCGGTCTTCATGACGTTGCGTTTTTCCATCGAGGTGAGCTTGTTGCGCCGCTGGCGCGCCAGTTCGAAACCGACCCGCGCGATTCGCTCGATTTCATAAGTGTCATAGACCTGGGTATCGACGGCGCGCTTCTGGCCGTTGCCGAGATCGGTGATGGTCTTGGGCTCGCCGAAATAGACGCCGCCGGTAAGCTCGCGCAGGATGACGATATCGAGTCCCTCGACCGCTTCGCGCTTAAGGCTCGATGCGTCGGCCAGTGCCGGATAGACGATCGCCGGCCGGATATTGGCGAACAGGCCGAGCTCCTTGCGCAGCCGCAGCAGGCCCGCCTCGGGTCGCGCCTCGTAAGGCACCTTGTCCCATTGCGGCCCGCCCACGGCGCCGAAAATCACCGCATCCGCGGCATGGGCTTTGGCCATGGTGGCTTCGGTGATCGCCACCTGATGCGCGTCATAGGCGGCGCCGCCGACCAGGTCCTCCTCGAGGTCAAAATCGGCCAAGCCCGATTGCGCGTAAAACGCGAGCAGGCGTTTTACTTCGGCCATCACCTCCGGGCCGATCCCGTCGCCGGCGAGAAGAAGCAGCTTGTAATTGGCCATAAAAAAATGCCCCCGTGAAACGAGGCGACGATTAAAGGGCATGATACGCGTTGGCAAGCCGCAGCGGCGCGCAGTCAAACCCGGGCTCAGTGCGGCGTGAATTTGGCGAGATCGTAAATGCCGCGGGGGGAAAGATCTTAAAGCCCGCTGAACCAGTTGTAGCCCTGGTTTTCCCAATAGCCGCCGGCGTCATTGTTCTGCACCCACATGGCAGTGACGTATTTCGGATTTTTAAAGCCGAGCTTGGTTGGAATACGGATCTTGATTGGAAAGCCGTAGGCAGTCGGTAAGGTTTGGTGATCGAATTTGAGCGTCAATTGGGTTTGCGGATGCAGCGCGGTCGGCATGTCGATGGTATTGGAGTAACCTTCGGCGCACTGGAACCAGACATATTTGGCGGTCAAGTCGGCGCCGATCAGCTTGAGGAAATCGGAAAGTTTCACACCCTGCCAGGAGCCAATCGCGCTCCAGCCTTCGACGCAGACATGGCGCGTGATTTGCGACACTTCCGGCAACCGGTTTAGTTCGGCCAGCGTCCACGGCTTCTTGTTGTCGGCAAGACCGCCGATTTCGAGCTGATAAGTCTCGCCATCGATGTCGGGTGCTTCATCCACCGAATAATAGCCGTTGAACGGGAACGGCCGCGTAATCGCGCTTTCCGGGTATTCAGGCGCCAGCGTCGTCTCACTGAACAAGGCCGCCTGGACGCGGTCGTTAAAGCGCGACACGACGCGAAGCGCGTTCTCGGCGGTCGGTCCATCAATGATGTCGCAGCCGGTCAGCATTGCCAGCGAGCCGAGACTGGCGGCGCCGCGGAGAAACAGCCGGCGCGAGGGCGCCGGCAACAACTTTGCCGCATCCTTGATCAGGAGTTTGGCATCAACGCCGGGTGTCGGTTTTCGCTGCCGGGCCATCGCTATTCCTCTAGCGGCCTAAGATAATGGCGCGCAGGCTTTTTGGCACGATCAGCGCCAGCGCAACATGGATCGCCAGAAAAGCCACGATCGCCGCCATCGCGAAAAAGTGGACGTAACGGGCGGTGTCGTAGCCGCCGAACAGCGCCGTAACATATTTGAACTGTACCGGTTTCCAGATCGAAACACCGGAAAGCACGATCACGACACCGGCAATGAGCACGCCGGCATAAAGCAGCCGCTGCACCGAATTGTAGACGGTAAGATCGTCATGGGAGAGCCGGCCGCGCAATGCGGCGACGAAATCGTCCAGCACCGCGCGCAGGCGGATCGGCAACAGCTTACGGCGAAAGCGTCCGGTCCCGATGCCGAGCGTCACATAGACGATGCCATTGACGACCAGAAGCCACATGGCGGCGAAGTGCCATAACAGCGCGCCAGCCAGCCAGCCGCCGAGCGCCAGCCCAGGCGGAAAATAGAGGAAACTGAACAGAGGCGACGCGTCGTAGATCTGCCAGCCGGACCCGATCATCATGAACATCGCGAGCGCATTGATCCAATGCGTGATGCGCACCCAGCGCGGATGAATGACGCCGCCGGCGCGGTCCGCCGCGGCACCCTGCAAGTTCATGGAACGGGGTGCGGCTTTGATCGTCATCCCAAACATCCGGCCATCTAGTGTCCCGCTTCCGAAGTTCGCACGCTTCCGACTGCACTCTAGGAACTTCAATCCACCGCACTACCGGGCGGAGCTTTAGCAAAATGACAGGCCAGATGCCCCTCACATTCCTGTCAATGCCCGTCAATGAAATGTGCGGCTACACGCTTTCCCCAATGCTTTTGGCCGGTTAAGACAACGCAAGCGCAATGTGGGTTGCCAGTAAGATCATCGCCGGTGAGAGTTACTCATGTCGAAAAACAGCCCCGGCAATTTCTTTGAGGATTTTCGCGTCGGGCAAGTGATCCGGCACGCCACGCCACGCACCCTGACCGCCGGCGATGTAGCGCTGTACAACGGCTTATTTGGCGGCCGGTTTGCGGTGCAATCCTCGGACGCTTTCGCCAAAGCGATCGGCTATCCGCGCGCGCCGATCGACGATTTGCTCATCTTCCATGTCGTGTTCGGCAAATCGGTGCCCGACGTGTCGCTCAACGCGGTCGCCAATCTCGGCTACGCCAATTGCTGTTTCCGCAAGCCGGTCTATCCCGGCGATACTTTGTCGGCGCAATCGGAAGTGATCGGATTAAAAGAGAATTCGAGCCGCAAGACCGGCATCGTCTATGTACGCACTACCGGTTACAACCAGGACAGCGCGCCGGTTCTCGAATATGTGCGTTGGGTCATGGTGCGCAAACGCGATGAGGCGGCGCCCGCGCCGGGCGATCACGTGCCGCGCTTGCCAACAGCGCTCGATCCGAAGCTTTTGGGCGAAGCGTGCCCCGAGATCAATATTGCGTCCTACAACCTGACGCTCGCCGGTAGCCCACATCGCTTCGGCGATTATGAAGTCGGCGAGAGAATTGATCATGTCGATGGCGTGACGGTCGAAGAAGCCGAGCACCAAATCGCGACGCGGCTTTATCAGAACACCGCGCGCATTCATTTCAACCAATTCGTCGAGGCCAAGGGCCGCTTCGGCCGGCGGCTGATCTACGGCGGGCATGTCATTTCGCTGGCGCGCGCGCTTTCGTTCAATGGCCTCGCCAATGCCTTTCATGTCGCTGCGATCAATGGCGGCCGGCATGTCGCGCCGCTGTTTGCCGGCGGGACGGTTTTCGCCTGGTCGGAAGTGCTGGCCAAGGCAGAATTGCCGGGCCGCGCCGACGTGGGCGCGCTGCGGCTGCGCACGGTTGCGACGCGCGACCGGCCGTGCGCGAACTTTCCCGACAAGGCCGGCGACGATTACGATCCGGCGGTGCTGCTCGATCTCGATTATTGGGTGTTGATACCGAGGTGACACGGATCAGGGATCAGGTCCCCTGATCCCTGATCCCTGATCCCTGGCCTACTGATCCCTGGAGCGCAGATGCTCCACGAGCTGCCGCGCAAAGGCCGGCAATTCGTCGCGGCTTCTCACGCAAATGGTCAGATCGCGCGCCGCCCAGGAATCCGACAGCGCGACAGCTTTGATCGCCATCGTCTTGGCGACCCGCCGGGCAGTTGTTTCGGGCACGATGCCGATGCCGACTTTGCATTCGACCAGCCGGCACACCGCGTCGAAGCTGCGCAATTGCACGCGCAGCCGTAGCGGCCTGCCGATGCGCGCCGCCTTGCTTGCCAAGAAACGCTGTAGCGCGCTGGCGCGATCGAGCCCGACGAAATTGTGTTCGAGCACTTCTTCGAAGCTGATCTTGGCGCGCTTGGCGAGCGGATGCCCGCGCGCGACCACAAGCACAAAGCGGTCGCGGCGAAACGGATAGGTTTCGAGCGTCCCGGCATCGACAGTGCCGGCGACGATGCCGAGGTCGGCGACACCTTCGGCGATCAGACCGACAATCTCATCGCTCAGGCGCTCTTCGAGGTCGACGCTGACATTCGGATGCGCCGCAAGAAATGAGCTCAGCGCCTCCGGCAAGAACTCGGTCAGGGCATTGGTGTTCGACAAGACTCTGATCTGCCCGGCAAGCCCGCCGCCATAGGCGCTGAGGTCTTCGTGCAGGCGCTCCGACTGCCGCAGGATGGCGCGGGCATGCTGCAACAGGGTTCGGCCGGCCTGCGTCGGGGTGACGCCGCCGCGGCCCCGCGTCAACAGCGGCACGCCGAGCACATTTTCCATGTTGCGGATGCGGGTCGAGGCCGCCGCCAAGGCAAGATGTGCGCGTTCGGCGCCATGGGTGATGCTGCCGGCTTCGACGACATGGCGGAACAGGCTGAGATCGGCGAGGTCGAAGCGCATAACACCCCTTCCTTCGTATTTGGCGAAATCAGGCTTTAGATATTTGCCATTGTGCTTGAAAAATCCACCCTTATTCTTCGCGAAAGACGAAAGCGGGCGCGGCGGCGAGACCCGAGCCTACGCGCATGCGCGTTGCGGGGGCGAAGCGAATTGGATAGGAAACAGCGCCCGAGTGCGACGTCCCGAAGCGCCCGCGGCGCACGATGTGGATCATCATGATGGCCGAAACTAGCTCGCTCGAACGACGCGTCCCTGCCGAGCGGCCGCTATCGCCGCACCTGCAAATCTACCGGCCGATGCTGACGATGATGATGTCGATCGTCCATCGCATCACCGGCTTAGCCAATTACTTCGGCACGCTGCTGTTCGCCTGGTGGCTGATCGCCGCGGCGAGCCCCAACGGCTATGCCAAGTTTCAATGGTTCGCGAGTTCCTGGATCGGCCGGCTGATCCTGTTCGGTTACACCTGGAGCGTGATCCACCACATGCTCGGCGGCATTCGCCACCTGATCTGGGATACTGGCCGCGGCTTTGGGCCGAAGGAGCGCGAGTGGCTGGTGGCAGCCAACCTCGTCGGATCGATCGCGATCACTGTTGTGCTGTGGATCTTCATCATACTCACCATGGGAGTTGGGTAATGGCGGGCCCCAAGCACATTCGCACCCCGCTCGGCCGCGTACTCGGCCGCGGCGCCGCCAAATCGGGCACCGAGCATTTCTGGCATCAGCGGTTGACCGCGGTCGCCAACGTGCCGCTGACCATCGCCGCGTTAGGCATTCTGATCGCGCTGCTTGGCCGCAACCAGGCGGCGGCGGCGCAAATCCTTGGTTCACCCGCGGTCAGTATCATCATGCTGCTGTTCGTCAGCTCGATCATCATTCATATGCGGATCGGCATGGCCGCGATCATCGAGGACTATGTGCACGACGAGTCGGCGAAGCTTACACTGCTGATGGCCAATACGTTCTTCACCATCGCCGTCGGGCTCGCCGCGGTTTACGGCCTGTTGAAGCTGTCATTCGGTTTGTAGGCAAGAGATGGCAGAGAACGGAAAGAACGACGGCAGCGCACCGGCTATCAATGGCCGCGCCTATCCGATCGAAGATCACGCTTACGATGTCGTGGTGATCGGCGCCGGCGGCGCCGGACTGCGGGCGGTGGTCGGCTGCAGCGAAGCCGGCCTGCGCACCGCGTGCATAACGAAGGTGTTTCCGACCCGCTCCCATACCGTGGCGGCGCAAGGCGGCATCGCCGCCGCGCTCGGCAATATGGGTGAGGACGATTGGCGCTGGCACATGTACGACACCGTGAAGGGATCGGATTGGCTCGGCGATCAGGATGCCATCGAATATATGTGCCGCAACGCGCCGGACGCCGTCTACGAATTGGAGCATTGGGGTCTGCCGTTTTCGCGCCGTGAAGACGGCAAGATCTATCAGCGCCCGTTCGGCGGCATGACGACCCATTACGGCAAAGGCACCGCGCAGCGCACCTGCGCCGCCGCCGACCGCACCGGCCACGCCATGCTGCATACGATGTACGGCCAGGCGCTGCGCCATTCGACCGAATTCTTTATCGAATACTTCGCCATCGATCTCATTGTCGACGACGAGGGGCGCTGTCGCGGCGTCGTCGCGCTCAATCTTGAGGACGGCTCGATCCATCGCTTCTCCGCGCAGATGACCGTCATCGCCACCGGCGGCTATGGCCGCACCTATGCCTCGTGCACCGGTGCGCATACTCAGACTGGCGACGGCAATGCCATGGTGTTGCGGGCCGGCCTGCCGCTCCAAGACATGGAATTCGTGCAATTCCATCCCACCGGCGTCTATGGCGCCGGCGTGCTCATCACCGAGGGTGCCCGCGGCGAAGGCGCCTATCTCGTCAATTCAGAGGGTGAGCGGTTCATGGAGCGCTATGCGCCGTCGGCCAAGGATCTCGCCTCGCGCGATGTGGTATCGCGCGCCATGACCATCGAGATCCGCGAAGGCCGCGGCGTCGGGCCGAAGAAGGATCACATTTTCCTTCATCTCGACCATCTCGATCCGCAGATCCTGGCCGAGCGCCTGCCCGGTATTACCGAATCGGCGCGGATTTTTGCCGGCGTCGATCTGACCCGCGACCCGGTGCCGATCCTGCCGACGGTGCATTACAACATGGGCGGCATCGCCACGAACTATCACGGCGAGGCACTGACCAAGAAAAATGGTAATTCGGACACTGTCGTGCCCGGCATGATGGCGCTCGGCGAAGCGGCCTGTGTCTCAGTACACGGCGCCAACCGGTTGGGATCGAATTCGCTGATCGATCTCGTGGTGTTCGGACGCGCAGCGGCGCACCGCTGCGCCGAGATCCTCGCGCCGAACGACAAGCATCCAGAACTGCCCAAGGATTCGGCCGATCGGCCGCTGTCACGGCTCGATAAATTCCGTCATGCCTCGGGTGGTACGCCGACCGCGCAGCTGCGCAACAAGATGCAGCACGTCATGCAGAATAATTGCGCCGTATTCCGCACCGGCGAAGTCCTCGAAGAAGGCTCACAGCTCATTCATCAGGTCTTTAATGGTATCGACGATCTGCGGGTATCCGACCGCTCGCTGATCTGGAATTCCGATCTCGTCGAGACGCTCGAATTCGCCAATCTGATCGAACAGGCCGTCGTCACCATGGATTCGGCGGTCAACCGAACCGAGAGCCGCGGCGCCCATGCGCGCGAAGATTTTCCCGATCGCGACGATCAAAACTGGATGAAGCACACCTTGTCGTGGCTCGATCTCGCAACCGGCAAAGTCACGATCGATTACCGTCCGGTGCACACCTATACGCTCACCAACGACGTAGCCTATATCGAGCCGAAGAAGAGGGTGTACTGATCCCCTACCAAACGGGCGTTCAGCCGAATCATTGAGGTTCTTATGGTTCAATTTACGCTGCCGAAAAACTCCAAGATCACCGAAGGCAAGACCTGGCCGCGTCCGGTGGGCGCAAGATCGCAGCGCGAATACCGCATCTATCGCTGGAATCCGGAGGACGGGCGCAATCCGCGCGTCGACACCTATTACGTCGATACCGGCGATTGCGGCCCGATGGTGCTTGATGCGCTGATCTGGATCAAAAACAATGTCGACGCCACGCTGACCTTCCGCCGCTCGTGCCGCGAAGGCATTTGCGGCTCCTGTTCGATGAATATCGACGGCACCAATACGCTCGCTTGCACCAAGGCGATGAGCGACATCGGCGGTCCGATCCGCATCTATCCGCTGCCGCATTTGCCGGTGGTGAAGGACCTGGTGCCGGACCTGACCAATTTTTATGCGCAGCACGCTTCGATCCAGCCGTGGCTGCAGACCGTCTCGCCGACGCCGCAGAAGGAATGGAAGCAGAGCCACGAGGACCGGCAGAAGCTCGACGGGCTTTATGAATGCATCCTATGCGCCTGCTGCTCGACCGCCTGCCCAAGCTATTGGTGGAATTCCGAACGCTTTCTCGGCCCGGCGGCACTCCTGCAGGCGCACCGCTTCATTATGGATTCGCGCGACGAGGCGACCGGTCAGCGGCTCGACAATCTCGAAGACCCGTTCCGCCTGTACCGCTGCCACACCATCATGAACTGCACCAAGGCCTGCCCCAAGCACCTCAATCCGGCAAAAGCGATCGCCGAGATCAAGCGCATGCTGGTCGAGCGGCAGGTGTAGTGCCAGATCGCCTGCTGGCGCTCGCAGATGAGGTCATCGAGTGAGTGCTGAATGACCGCTAGTGGCCGCTCGCGTCACTTAATGCGCCGCAATGAAATGTCCGAAGTTCGGGGTAAACCGGAAGTAGCTGGCGCGTGCTCGAAACGTTCGCGGTAGGGACGGCCGTCACCGGCCGCCCCCCGCACAGAACCGCGCGAGCGGAATTCCCGCACGCGGCTCCCACCTTGGGTGTGTGACGGCAAAACGCATTTGCGGCCACGGGTGAAGGGTTATCGGCTGCGGGAGATAGTCGGCGGCGATCTTCGCGATCCGCTGCCACGTCGTGCGATCCTTCTGGCTGCGGCGTTGCAGCGTGCGCAGCCATAAGCACGTGACGTGGTGATGGAAGGCGCGCAGTGCCGGGAAGTTGGTCGGCACGGCGTGGTACGCGAAGAAGCCCCTCATGACCTGCGCCAGCCACCGTCCCTGTTCGGGGATGGGCTGATGCATCCGCCGTCGCAGCTCCTCCTTGATCTCCGTGAGCTTCGTCCGCATGCGATCACGCCGGGTTCTCCGTTTGAGGAGGAACTTGCCCCGTCGAGATTGACCGCAAATGTGGATGAACCCTAAGAACTTGAAGGTCTCCGGTTTTCCGAGCCCGCGCCGAGCGCGTCTGTCCGCCGCATGGCGACCAAATTCGATCAGGCGGGTCTTCTCCGAATTGAGCGACAGCGAGAACTCCTGCAAGCGCTCGCGCATCGCATCGTGGAAGCGCCGGGCATCCGCCTCGTGCTCAAAGCCAACGATGATGTCGTCGGCATAGCGCACGATGATCATGTCACCCGTGGCCTCGCGCCGTCGCCAGCGTTCGGCCCAAAGGTCGAAGGTGTAGTGCAGGTAGACGTTGGCAAGCAGCGGCGAGATCACCGAGCCCTGCCCCGTCCCGCTTTCACTGACCGTGACGACCCCGTCCTCCAAGACGCCCGCCTTCAGCCATTTCTGGATCAGGCGGATAACGCGCCGATCACCGACGCGGTGCTCAACGAACCGGACCAGCTTTTCCTTGCTGACCGAGTCGAAGAAGGACGCTACGTCGGCGTCGAGAATGAAGTTCACTCGCTTGGTGCCAATCCCGACTGCCAATGCATCCAGCGCATCGTGCTGGCCGCGTTTCGGTCGGAACCCGTAGCTGAAGCCGAGGAAGTCCTCCTCATAGATGGCATTCAGCACCGCGACAGTCGCCCGCTGGACGATCTTGTCCTCCAGGGCCGCGACCGCGAGCGGGCGCTGTTTCCCGTCCGCCTTCGGTATGTACGTCCGGCGTGACGGCAGTGCCCGGTATGCTCCCCGATGAACCCGCTCATGCAGATCAGTGAGGTTTCGGTCAAGGTCTGCTTCGTAGGTCCGCCACGTCAATCCATCGACGCCAGGGGCGGCATCGCGTTTGAGCGCGAAGAACGCCATTCCGAGTAGGTCGACGCTGACGTGGTGGAGGAGCGCGGTGAACTTCTCCTTCTTCCTTTGCCTTGCGGCTTGCCGTACGCGTTCCAGCGCTTGTGACACGCGCTCCCGTCCCTGTGTCCGGTGCGTGCTTTGCTGGCCCGCATTCCCCTTGGCCCCCACCCTTGGCTCCACCGACTCCGCCGCCGGTTGCCCGGCTTTGTTCGTCGGCTTCACTGCTACTATGGCGGGGTCAGACTTCTCACGATCGTGCATCATCGGCTCCGGCTCCTCGCCTTCCCGATGCGGACCACTGCAGCACGCGTTATGTCACTCTTGGTCGACCGTGAGATCTCCCGGTTCCCGTACAAAGAGCGTCCGCACATGCCAAGTTCTCCGACCACGCCGGGCCGGACGGGCACTCGCGTTGGCGTGCCTATCCATGTTGCCTTCCGCAACGCGTAAAACGTCGGCGCCCGAGATGAGGTCATTTTCGCGGTTCAATAGCTTGGCCTGCGCGCTCCCCTGTCAACGCTTCGCAGACACCCTCTTGGATGCCGACGCATGACTCGGGGTCGATGTGGTTCGCTAACCTTCATCGTAAGGGACTTGCACCCTCTACTCCTTGCCGGTCTCCCGGCGCACACGCGATTGACCCAAGTGCGACATGGGCGATCCTATTTTGCTGTGATGCACAGACAACGCACCGCTTTCGCTTCTCAGCCTAAGCG
>CATPBC010000321.1 GCA_955652195.1 uncultured Xanthobacteraceae bacterium
GAAATCGATCGCGCGCTCGGGCGTCGCGGTGCTGCCAGCCACCGTGATTTCTGACGGCGTACCACCGCACAGATCGAGCACCATGCGCGTCGCCAATTCGAGACCCGGCGACATGAAAGCCGGATCGACGCCGCGCTCGAAACGATAGCGGGCGTCGGAATTGACGCCGAGCTTGCGGCCGGTTTGTCCGATGTTCATCGGCACCCAAAGCGCGGACTCGATGAGCACATCCGTGGTCGTTTCCGAGCAGCCGGTCTTATCGCCGCCCATGATGCCGGCGAGTGATTCGACGCCGTCGGCGTCGGCGATGACGCACATCGTGTCGTCGAGCGCATAGGTCTTGCCGTCGAGCGCCAGCAAACTCTCGCCCGCGCTAGCGCGCCGCACGGTGAGGTTGCCGCGCACTTTGGCGGCATCGAACACATGCAGCGGCCTGCCGCGGTCATAGGTGATGAAGTTGGTGATATCGACCAGCGCATTGATCGGGCGGAGCCCGATCGCGGTGAGCCGGCGGGCCAGCCAGTCCGGCGACGGTCCGTTTTTCAGGCCGCGAATGAGCCGCAGCGCGAAGGCCGGGCATAACGACGGCGTCGCGCCGAAATCGAGCGTCACTTTTACCGGGCAGGGAAATTGGCCTTTGACCGGCGTGATGGCCGCGGTTTCCAGCTTCCCCATGCCGGCCGCGGCGAGGTCGCGCGCGATGCCGTGCACGCCGGTGCAATCGCCGCGGTTCGGCGTCAGGTTGATTTCGATCATCGGGTCGTCGAGCCCGGCATATTTCGCGTAAGGCTCGCCGACCGGCGCGTCGTCCGGCAATTCGATAATGCCTTCGTGGTCGTCGGAGATTTGCAGTTCGAATTTCGACACCAGCATGCCGCGGCTCTCGACGTCGCGGATTTTGCCGACGCCGAGCGTGATGTTCTTGCCGGGGATGAACGCGCCGGGCGGCGCGAACACGCCTTTCATGCCGGCGCGCGCATTAGGCGCGCCGCACACCACCTGGATCGGCTTGCCGTCGCCGGTATCGACCATGCACACGCGCAACCGGTCGGCATTGGGATGCGGCTTCGCTTCAATCACGCGCGCGATGACGAACGGCGCGAACAGCTTTGCCTTGTCCTCGATGCGCTCAACCTCAAGCCCGATCATGGTGAGCTTGCCGGCGATCTCATCGAGCGAGCGATCGGTTTTAAGATGCTCCTTGAGCCAGCCGAGAGTGAGCTTCATCATGGCGGACTCAATCCCGCGGCAAGCGTCGGCCAGTCGAGCGGGCGAAAGCCGTAATGCGATAGCCAACGGACGTCGGCCTCGAAGAAGGCGCGCAGATCCGGCATGCCATATTTGAGCATCGTGATGCGATCGATACCCATGCCCCAGGCGAAACCCTGATACTGATCCGGATCGAGCCCGCAATTGCGCAGCACATTCGGATGCACCATGCCGGCGCCGAGAATCTCCATCCAATCTTCGCCTTCGCCGAAGCGGATTTCGCCCTTGTCGCGGCGGCATTGGATATCGACTTCGAGCGAAGGTTCGGTGAACGGGAAGAATGACGGGCGAAACCGCATGCCGACGCGATCGACCTCGAAGAAGGCCTTGAAGAATTCTTCGAGGATCCATTTCATGTGGCCGAGATGCGACCCCTTATCGATAACGAGGCCCTCGACCTGATGGAACATCGGCGTGTGGGTCTGATCGCTGTCGCAGCGGTAGGTGCGGCCCGGAATAATGACGCGGATCGGCGGTTTCTGCGTGAGCATGGTGCGCACCTGCACCGGCGACGTATGCGTCCGCAATAACAGCCGCGTGCCATCCGGCTTCGGATCGAAAAAGAACGTGTCGTGCATGGCGCGCGCCGGATGCTCTTCCGGAAAGTTGAGCTTGCCGAAATTGTAGTCGTCGGTCTCGATGTCGGGGCCCTCAGCGACCGCAAAGCCCATATCGGCGAAGATCGCGGTCAACTCGTCGATCACCTGGGTAATCGGATGAACGCGCCCAATCTCTGCCGGCGCTTCGCGCACCGGCAGCGTCACGTCAATGCTCTCGGTATTGAGCCGCGCCTCCAGCGCCGCGGTCTTGAAAATCTCGCGGCGCGCGGCGAGCGCAGCATTGACGCGATCCTTCATGCCGTTGATCAGCGGCCCTTCGCTTTTGCGCCGCTCGGGCGGCAAAGTGCCGAGCGTCTTGAGCAGTGCAGTGACCGTGCCGTTCTTGCCCAGCGCCGCGACGCGTACCGCTTCGAGCGCGGCTTCGTCGGCGGCCGCGGCGATATCGGCGAGGATTTCATTCTCCAGCTGGGCGAGATCGCTCATCGTTCACTCCGGCATGAACGGCAGATCGGTGTCGGAGGGCCTGCCGCCGGCCTGGGTCAGCATGCAATGAACCTGGCCGCGATGGTGGGTCTGGTGGTTGAACATATGGGTAACGAGAACCCAGCGCGGCTTGGTCACTTCGCGGCTAATGGCGACTGAGAAGTAGGTCAGGTCGGCGGCCAGCCAGTCTGGCGCCACGGTCGAGGCCCAGTCGAGAATCTTTCGGTCAAAGTCCGCGCGTTCGGATTTCAAGCGTTCCCAATCGGCGTAGAGCGCAGTCGACTCGGCTATCCCACCTTGCGGCTTCGGCGTGTCGGTGAACCGGCTCATCCAAATCTGATCGCCCCACAACAAATGACTGAGGGTCTTTTGGATCGAGCCGAAGAAGGCGCAGCGCTCGCGCTGACGCTCCGCTACGGACAGCCGGTCGGCGTCGCCATAGAGGTTTCCGTTCTGCCAGCGATTGTAGCGCGCCATGCGCTGCACATAGGCACGGTCGATCATGGTCACCGGAGGACGGAGGAGAAAGAACAGATCCGCCCACTATCCTCCGTCCTCCTTCAAGCGAGCGCGGATTTGGCCTGGCCGACGATCGCTTCGAACGCCGCCGGCTCGCGAATGGCGAGATCGGAAAGCACTTTGCGGTCGACCACAATACCGGCTTTGCTGAGACCGGCAATGAAACGGCTGTAGTTCAAACCGAACGGACGCACCGCGGCATTGAGGCGCTGAATCCAAAGCGCGCGGAAGGTGCGCTTGCGCCGCTTGCGGTCGCGATAAGCGTATTGGTTCGCCTTCTCGACCGCCTGCTTGGCAACCCGGATCGTATTCTTGCGCCGGCCGTAATAGCCCTTGGCGGCTTTGAGCACTTTCTTGTGCTTGGCGTGGGCGGTGACGCCGCGTTTCACGCGAGCCATGAATGATCTCCTCTTCGAGAAAGAAAACGCGCTTGCTCTATCCTCACCCGATTTCGGGTGCGGATGGCAGGCCGTCAGCCGTTCGGCAGGAAGTATTTCTTGATGTTATCGCCGTCGGTCTTGAACAGCACGTTGGTCCCGCGCAATTGGCGGATCTGCTTTTTGGTGCGCTTGATCATGCCGTGGCGCTTGCGCGATTGCGCATAGAGGACCTTGCCGGAGCCGGTCACCTTGAAGCGCTTTTTAGCGCCCGATTTGGTCTTCATCTTGGGCATTTGGCTCTCCTGATAGGCGGCGCCGGCGAAAGGCGGCGCCTGCGATCCACGAACGATCGCGTGCGTTATGTGCGTGCTGATGAGCACTTCGCCGCCGCCACGGCAGCCCTTGATCAGCCGGGCGGCGGGCGCGCGGGTTATGACAGAGGGAGCCCGAATTTGCAAATTTCCAAGCGATAACAAGCGTCAGTGGCGGCGCGGATCGCGCGCCACAATTGTCGCCTGTCAATCAAACCCGATGCTTATGGCAGTTCTGAAATGAACTTGGCGTAGTCGGCCTCGGACCAGGCCCGCACGGTACTCGTGCGCACATTGCCCAGCTGGCCGATTGCCATGCAGAACTTGGCGACATTGTCGCCGCTGGGCGATTCGACGATGGACAGCAGGTCGGAAGGCCCGTTGGTCAGATAGGTCTGCTTGATCTCGACCCCGAGCTTCTTGGCCATTTCACGCGCGGCCGCGGCGCGCTTGGGCGCGTCCTTGATGTTGCGGATTCCCTGCTCGGTCCAATTCATGGTGATAATGAAAGTCGGCATGATCGTCTCCTCCCATTGCTCGACAGACGCGACTGTTGGCCAAACGCAACTGGCCGGCGCGGCTGCACCGGCTTCACTAAATTTCATTGCCCCTCGAATTTCTCTTTAAGTTTCTCGTGGCCGGCGCCGCTGCCTATCGCTTGAGCATGATCTTTTCCGAAAACCGGTATCCACTTTTCGGGATCATGCTCTATTCAACGCGGCGCCAGGACCATCACCACTTGGCGGCCTTCGAAGCGCGGCTCCTGCTCGATCTTGGCGATCTTGACGGTATCGCCCTTGACGCGGTCCAGCAGCTTATAGCCGAGCTCCTGGTGCGCCATTTCGCGGCCGCGGAACCGCAATGTCACTTTGACTTTGTCGCCTTCCTCGAAAAATCGCTGCATCGACCGCATTTTCACGTCGTAATCGTGATCGTCGATCATCGGGCGCAGCTTGATCTCTTTGATCTCGACGACCTTCTGCTTCTTGCGCGCTTCGGCCGCTTTCTTTTGCGCCTGATATTTGTATTTGCCGAAATCGAGAATTTTGCAGACCGGCGGAACCGAATTGGGCGCGATCTCTACCAGATCGAGCCCGGCCTCCTGCGCCATGGCAATCGCTGCGCTGATCTCGGTGACGCCTTTGTTGCTTCCGTCCTTATCGATGAGTTGGACCTCGCGGACGCGGATCTCCTCGTTGATACGCGGCCCCTCCTTTGCGGCGGGCTGCGGCATTCTGATCGGGCGACGAATGGGTGCTGTCTCCTTGTGCTATTGCGCCACGCTGCTCGACCACCGCCACCACCCGATGAGCGGTGGCATGCCGAACGGCGAACCCTCAAGATCGGGAGTTTTTCGATTCAAGTCAACGCCAATGCGGGCCGCGGCATAGGCGATTGGACTTGCATGATCTATTTTCTGCTACCCCGAACCAGGAACTGACTTGCGGATCGTCCATGGCCCATAACATGGCCGATAACGGCCTGAAATACCTCAGCGTTGGCGAGGGCGCAGAACAACGCGCTATCGCCGTACGGGCGCGCGCCGGCGCCGCGCCGGGCCTGTTGTGGCTCGGCGGCTACAAATCCGACATGCAGGGAACGAAAGCGCAGGCGCTGGTGGGGTGGGCGGCGCAGCAAGGCCGGGCTTGCATGCGGTTCGATTATTCCGGGCACGGCGAATCCGGCGGCGCGTTCACCGACGGCACGATCGGCCGCTGGCTCGCCGAGACCGTTGCGGTGTTCGACGCCTGCCGCGGGCCGCAGATCGTGATCGGCTCGTCGATGGGCGGCTGGCTGGCGCTCCTCCTGGTTCGCGCGCTGCGCGCGCGCAAGCAAGCAAGCGCAGCCAATGTGGCCGGTCTTGTTTTGGTTGCGCCGGCGATCGACTTTACCGAAGAACTGATGTGGAAGCGGTTCACGCCCGAGATCAAACGTGAGCTCGCGGAAAAGGGCGTGTGGGCGCGGCCGTCGCAATATGCGCCGGAGCCCTACCTCGTGACCCGGCAATTGATCGAGGAGGGCCGGCAGCATCTGTTGCTTGGCGCCATGATCGAAACCGGCTGTCCGGTGCGCATCCTGCAAGGCGTGGCGGACCCCGATGTGCCGTGGCAGCACGCCAAGGCGCTGGTCGCCCGGATCGCCTGCGATGACGTGGTGCTCACTTTGATCAAGGACGGCGATCACCGTCTCTCGCGGCCGGAGGATATTGAACGGCTGCTTCGCGCGGTGGCGGAGCTTTAGATTGGATCGGCTGATCCACTCGTTCGCACGGAAGCGAGAACTCAGATGGTGCGGTTTCACCGTCAAGCAGTGTTTCTTTGTTTGTCGAAAGCGATCGCGCCCGCACCAAAAGCGATCACGTAAAGAAAGCCGCCTGCCATGACGAGGTTCTTGTAGAAGTTGACCATGTTGTCCATGTCGCCGGCCGGCAGATGTATGCCGAATGCGGTGCCAAAACATAGCAAGATGAGCGCGGCTGCCGCCCAGCGGATCATGAAGCCGACGAGAATCGCTAGGCCTCCCAGGAGATGAATGGCGATCGAGACCCAGACCACAATCTGCGGCGTCGGAACATGCAGGCTCGTGAAATATTGCACGGTACCGGCTGGATCGCGCAGCTGAAGTACGCCGTCCCAAATGAACAGGCTGCACATCAGGACGCGGGCAAGCGTGGGCAAGTAATCATTGAGCGGGCGCATAGTGGTGGGCACAGTCGGGGGCATTGTCGTGGACATGACGCATCTCCGGCAGTGGTGGCGTGAATTAGATGTGGGACGTCGCTCGGTTATTCCCGATAACCGCGCTGAACGTTGCTCGATCCGCCGCCACAACGCCGAAAAGTTCTTGGCGCAAATCACGCTAGCGCGGCGTCCTCAGTCAGGACGGCAATCATGACCACGATCATGATTCATGATTAGAATCATAAGCTTAGCCGTGGCCGCACGATTCAACCCCACTAATCTGGCGTCGGGCCGCGGTGGCAAAACCGCAGTAACGCAAAACGTTTTCAATCCGGGGGAAGAACAAATGCTCAAGGTAATCTGCCGTGTGTTTTGTTTGGCTGCACTAACGCTGGCAGCGCTCGGTTGCGTCGCCAGCGCGCAGGACACGGTGCGCATCCGCGGCACGATCGAGAAGGTTGACGGAGCAGTCTACGTCGTCAAATCGCGCGACGGTCCGGAGCTGA
This sequence comes from uncultured Xanthobacteraceae bacterium, assembly GCA_955652195.1. Taxonomy (GTDB): domain Bacteria; phylum Pseudomonadota; class Alphaproteobacteria; order Rhizobiales; family Xanthobacteraceae; genus BOG-931. Next base: position 6,710 of record CATPBC010000321.1, read on the forward strand.
AAGTTTCTCTTACCGACAATCCGCTCATTGTCGCGATCGTTAAAGCCTCGCTGTCGGATGTCAAGCAGGGCTCGTTCATCGGCGCCACTGGAATGCCGCAACCAGACGGCAGCCAGAAGGCAATCGAGGTCCACATCTTTCCCGAATCGATGCGCGGCACCGGCGAAGGGCACTATGCCTGGGATCTGCAACCGCAAAGCACCATGACCAATGCCAATGTCGAACGGGCCGTTGCTGGCGTCGATGGACAAACGCTGACCGTGAAACACAAGAATGGCGAGAACAAAGTCGTCGTCACGCCGCAGACCGCAATCGTCACCTATGTCCCAGGCGACAAAAGCGAGATCAAGCCCGGGACGAAGATTCTTCATTGCCGCGGCGAAAAAGCAGCCGGACAGCAGCTTGCAGAGGCCGCGCATCAATTACGGCAAAGACGGACTGACGCCGCCGATGTGAGAACTGACCCAGACGATCAGCCGAGCGGCGGATCGGCCAGCACCACCGAGGTCTCGATCTGCCGCTCCGGGATCGTCCAATACATCTTGAGCAATGCGGCCTTGCGCTCCGGCGAGACGAGCGCGAAGCCGTGGCGTTGATAGAAGCGGATCGCCCAATCGGCGGCGGCCCAGGTGCCAACGAGCAGTTGGCGCGCGCTCGTCTGTCGTAAACGCTTGAGCAGCGCGCCGCCAACGCCGCGCTGTTGATTGCCGGGCAGTACGTAGGCGTGACGAATGAGATCGACGTCGCGCACCGGCTGGAATCCCATCACGCCGATCAGCGTGCCGTCCTGCTCATAGCCCCAAAACGTTACGCCGGCGACGATCTCCTCATCGAGCTGCGCCGCCGGCATGTAGGGCACGTGCCATCGATCGGCGGGGATCACCCCGCGATAGACCTCGGCGGCGGCATTGACGATCGCGAGGATCGCCGCGCGCTCGTCGGCGTGGCAAGAACGGATGCTGGTACGGATGCCGTTCATGATCAAAATGTTATCCAGGGTCGCGGATGTAGTGTTCGCTATCTAGGGAAAGCGGATGTGACTAGCACCGAGGTTTGTTATCGAGGGAAGCCTATGCTACCCGCAGGACGCTTTGGAACGTAAAACATGCCCGATGCCCTTGAGCTTCTTACGACCCGGCGCTCCTGCAAAGCCGTCGAGCTTACTGGCCCTGCACCATCCCCAACCGAAATTGACACGCTGCTGACCGTTGCTTCGCGGGTGCCCGATCACGGCAAACTCACACCTTGGCGCTTCATTGTATTCGAAGGTGAGGCGCGGTGTTCGGCCGGCGCAGCGATCGCCGCTGCATTTCGCGCAAAGTACCCGGACGCAAGCCCCGAGCATGTCGAGGCCGAACGCAAGCGTCTCGCGCGCGCACCTCTCGTGATCGCTGTGGTGAGCCGCGCCAGCCCACATGTGAAAATTCCGGAATGGGAGCAGGTGCTCTCGGCCGGCGCCGCTGCCATGAGCCTCGTACTTGCGGCGCATGCGCTGGGTTATGGGGCAAACTGGATCACCGAATGGTATGCCTATGACCGCAGCGTGCTCGACGCCCTTGGCCTCGCCCCGCACGAGCGCATCGCCGGCTTTATTCACATCGGCAGGCCGCCGGGTCCGGCGCAGGATCGGCCCCGACCGCCGCTCGATGAGATTGTGTCCCGATTTAATCAGCCGACATCGAATCCTCGTTCGGCGGGGCAGTCCTGATGAAATGTCAGGCTACTTCTTCTCGCCGCGCGGCTCGACCTTCACCTTTAATTGCGCCAGCTCGCCGTTTAATTTCGCAATTGTCGACTTGAGTGCTGCGATTTCGGCTTGGGCAACTGCAAGATCGCGACTGATGGTGGCAATCTTGTCCTGCGTCTCGCGCGTCAGCCTGGTCAATGCTTGCTGAAGAAACTCAATGTTGGCTTGCAGGCATCCGGTACGGCGCTCCATCTGCTTTTCTGCGGTGCAGACCTCCAACCCGCGAATGTCCTGTGCGGCCGCGGGTGACAGGAATGCTATAAGCAACGCCCCGGCATAGCGGTGCCAATGCCGCCGCAGTTCATCTGACATTCCCTAATGCCCCAAGCGCTGACATGACAGATGGCTAATTGTCATCTGATCCGAGATTATCACGCTTGAAAGCGGGGTCTGCGATGTACTTTGCGGTCGACGGAATGCACACCGTCGTTACAGGCACGAAGCCGAGATTGCTCAAAAAAGTTGACGCCGATTCGTCGCCATGTCCGCTAATGGGTGCCGGCTCAACCGGACATTGACCTGGCACTGCGCGGTCCTTTGATCGATGTGGTAGGGTGCCTTGGTAGGGGAAGCACATGCACCGGCGCGAGTTCATCGCATTGATCGGCGGCGCGGCAGCCGTATGGCCGCTCGCGGGACGCACGCAGCAGGGCGAGTCTATGCGGCGGGTCGGGATGTTGATGCCATATTCCCAAGGCGATGCCGACGGACAAGCCGTCATCGCAGCGTTTCAGCGGAGACTTCAAGATCTGGGTTGGATAGAGGGCCGCAACATCCGATTCGAGATCCGATGGGCCGGCGGCGATCCTGACAAGGCGCGGACTTTTGCCAAAGAGCTGATCGGCATGACACCGGACGTGATTGTGCCCAGTTCAAACCAGGTGACGACGATCCTGCAACAGGAAACACACACGATACCAATTGTGTTCGTGCTTGTTGGCGATCCGGTCGGCAGCGGCTATGTCGCGAGCATGGCGCAGCCCGGCGGCAACCTCACCGGTTTCGCCGTTTTGGAGAATGCAATCGCCGGAAAGTGGGTGGAGACATTAAGCGAGATTGCGCCTCAGGTCAGCCGCGTCGGGTTCATCCTGCATCCGGAAACACTCGCTAATATTGGGCTACTGCACGCGGCCGAAGCTTCCGCGACGTCAGGGATCAAGCTGGTTGCGCTTGGCGTGCACAACGCCGGCGAGATCGAGAGCGCCGTTACTGCGTTCGCGGCGCAGGGCAATGGTGGTCTGATCGCCGCGCCACATGCTATCACTTTTGCAAATCGCGACCTCATCGTCGAATTGGCCGCGCGCTATCGGCTTCCCGCTGTTTATGCATTTCGTAACTTCGCCACTAGCGGCGGCCTGATCTCCTACGGGACCAATCCGATAATGATGTGGCGCGAGGGCGCGGCGTACGTTGATCGCATTCTTAAGGGCGCAAAGCCTGCCGACCTACCGGCCCAGTTTCCGACCAAGTATGAACTGGTCATCAATCTCAAGACTGCCAAGGCGCTCGGCCTCACAGTGCCGCCACTGATGCTGGGACGCGCTGACGACGTGATCGAGTAATTTGAGATGACGCCGACGACTGCCCGCTTTCAGGCAAAACCGAGATTGCCCAAAAAACCCTTACGAAGTGGCGCGCCCGAAGGGATTCGAACCCCTGACCTCTGCCTTCGGAGGGCAGCGCTCTATCCAGCTGAGCTACGGGCGCATTAGAGATACCCGTAGATAGCCAAACGCCGCTGACGCGGCAACCGGCACAGCGCTGCACGCGAGGACTCGTGTTTCCGGCGCGCCCAAAAAGTTCTAATCTTGCGGCCCAGCCACGGAGCAGCCCGATGTCGCAAGTTGCAGAGAAGACCGAGAAGCGCGCGCCGAAAACGGCGCAGATCAAAGACGCCGCGTTCAAATGGGACGATCCGCTCGACCTTGAGAGCCAATTGACCGAGGAAGAGCGCATGGTGCGCGACACCGCGCGCGACTACGCGCAGGAGAAATTGTTTCCGCGCGTGCTCGCCGCCAATCGCGAGGGCACATTCAACGCCGACATCGTGCGTGAAATGGGCGCGCTCGGCATGCTCGGCGTGACTATTCCCCAAGAATACGGCGGCGCCGGTCTCAACTACGTCTGCTACGGGCTGATCGCGCGCGAGCTGGAGCGCGTCGATTCCGGCTTCCGCTCCATGATGTCGGTGCAATCTTCGCTCGTGATGTATGCGATCTACGCCTATGGCAGCGAAGCACAGCGCCGCAAATATCTGCCGAAACTTGCAACCGGCGAGCTAGTGGGCTGCTTCGGCCTCACCGAGCCCGATCACGGCTCCGATCCCGGCTCGATGACAACGCGCGCCGCGAAAGCGCCCGGCGGCTACAAGCTCACCGGGGCGAAGACCTGGATCACCAACGCGCCGGTCGCCGACATCGCCGTGGTGTGGGCCAAGCTCGACGGCAAGATCCGCGGCTTCCTTGTCGAACGCGGCACCAAGGGGCTATCGACGCCGAAGATCGAAGGCAAATTGAGCCTGCGCGCCTCGATCACCGGCGAACTCGTCTTCGACGGCGCGCTGGTGCCGGAAGACAATTTGCTGCCGAACGTGTCCGGGCTCGCCGGCCCGTTCGGCTGCCTCAATGTCGCGCGCGCCGGCATCGCCTGGGGCGCGATGGGCGCCGCCGAATTCTGCTGGCATCGCGCCCGCGATTATGTGCTCACGCGCAAGCAGTTCGGCCGGCCGCTCGCCGCCAATCAGCTCGTGCAGAAGAAGCTCGCCGACATGCAGACCGAAATCACGCTCGGCCTGCACGCGGCGCTGCGGCTGTCGCGGCTGATCGACGAAGGCAAGGCGTCGCCACCGGCGATCTCGCTGCTCAAGCGCAACAATTGCGGCAAGGCGCTGGAAGTGGCACGGCTTGCCCGCGACATGCACGGCGGTAACGGCATCACCGAAGAGTTTCATGTCATGCGCGTGCTGTGCAATCTCGAGACCGTCAACACCTACGAAGGCACGCACGACGTTCACGCGCTGGTGCTCGGCCGCGCGCAGACCGGCATCCAGGCGTTCATGTGATTGTCATTCCGGGCCGAGCGAAGCGAGGAACCCGGAATCCATAGTCACCGCCGCCGCCGAAAATGGCTTGAACCGTCACAAATTGCGTTTCCTGTGGCTATGGATTCCGGGCTCGCGCTATGCGCGCCCCGGAATGACAGAATAAGGAGGACCCGATGTGCCGCAATATTCGCACGCTGTTTAATTTCGAGCCGCCGGCGAGCGACGACGAAATCCGCGCCTCGGCGCTGCAATTCGTGCGCAAGCTGAGCGGCTTTAATCATCCGTCGCGCGCCAACGAAGCCGCGTTCGACCGCGCCGTGGATGACGTGACCGACGCGGCGCGCCGGTTGCTCGGCTCGCTCGCCACCGCAAGCCCGGCGAAGAACCGCGAGGCCGAAGCGATGAAAGCGCGGGAGAGGGCCAAAGCGCGGTTTGCTTGAGCTGACTTCGATACGTCATTGCGATCGAAGCGAAGCAATCCAGCGTTTAATTCGTTCCGGATGGCTGGATTGCTTCGTCGCTTGCGCTCCTCGCAATGACGTCGTTGATTCATTCTACTGCAATTTCACGGCCGAGCGCACGAACGAGCGTCACAAAAAACTTTGCGGGTCGATGTCGATCTCGAGCTTGATCGGCCCCCACCTTTTCGGCGCCTTGGCAAGCCAGCGGCGCAGATAGGCGGTGAGATCGTAACCGCGCGGCGCTTTGATCAGCAAACGCAAGCGATGGCGGCCGCGCACCAAAGCAAGCGGCGCCTCGGCCGGACCGAGCACGTGCACGCGCTCCATCCTGTTTTCGTTGAGCGGCGCCGCGCGCGCCAGTTCGCGCGCATAAGCGGCGGTGTCGTGCTTGTCGGGGCCGGAAATCACGATCGAGGCGAGCCGGCCGAACGGCGGATAGCCGGTGCTCTCGCGCGATACGATCTCCGCCGCATAGAACGCCTCGCGGTCCTGCGCGATCAGCGCGCGCATCACCGGATGCTCGGGCTGATGCGTCTGCAACAGCCCCAAGCCGACGCCGACGTCGCGGCCGGCGCGCCCGATCACCTGATGCAGCAACTGAAAGGTGCGCTCCGCCGCGCGCGGATCGCCGTTGCTCAGGCCGAGATCGGCGTCGATGACGCCGACCAGATTGAGCATCGGGAAATGATGGCCCTTGGCGACGAGCTGGGTGCCGATCACGATGTCGAAGCGGCCGGCGGCGACGTCGGCTAATTCCTCGCGCATCCGCTCGATGGTGGTGACGAGATCGCTCGAGAGCACCAACAGCCGCGCCTGCGGGAAAAGCTGACGCACCTCCTCTTCCAGGCGTTCGACGCCGGGGCCGACGGCAACAAAGGAATCCGCGGCCCCGCATTTCGGACAGGTCGGCGGATGCGGCATGGCGAAGCCGCAATGGTGGCAGACGAGCTGGCGGCGGAAACGGTGATCGACCAGCCAGGCGTCGCAATTCGGACAGGCGAAGCGAAAGCCGCAAGCGCGGCACAGCGTCAGCGGCGCATAGCCGCGGCGGTTGAGGAACAACAGCGCCTGCTCGCGGCGGTCTAACGCGGCCCTCACGGCGCCGGCGAGCACAGGCGAAATGAACCGGCCGGGCGGTGGCCGCTCGCGGCGCAGGTCAATCGCCTCGACCATCGGCAGGCGCTGGCCGCCGAAGCGCTCCGGCAGCGCCAGGCGCGCGTAGCGGCCGCGCCGGGCATTGACTTCGCTCTCGATCGACGGCGTCGCCGACGATAACACGACGGGAATCCCAGCAATGTGCCCGCGTACCACCGCCATGTCGCGGGCGTGATAACGCACGCCGTCCTCCTGCTTGTAGGCCGGATCGTGCTCCTCATCGACCACGATCAGGCCGAGATCGGCGTAAGGCAGAAACAAAGCCGAGCGCGCCCCGACCACGACGCTGACTTCACCATCGGCGACGGCGCGCCAGGTGCGCGCCCGCTGGCGCGGCGTCAGTTCGGAATGCCACGCCGCGGGCCGCGTACCGAAACGGGCCGAGAAGCGGTCGAGAAATTGCGTGGTAAGCGCAATCTCCGGCATCAGGATCAAGCTCTGCCGGCCGCGGCGGATGGTGTCCGCCACCGCCTCGAAATAGACCTCGGTCTTGCCGGAGCCGGTGACGCCATCGAGCAGCGTGACCGAATAGCCGCCCTTGGCGATGGTGGCTTGCAACGCCGCCGCGGCGGCGCGCTGGTCGGCGGTCAAATCCGACTGAATGAAATCGGGATTCGGCGGCTGCGCCACCGGCTCGGGCGGCAGCACCACGATTTGCAACGTGCCTTCGTCGACGAGCCCGTCGATCACGCCGGCGCTCACCCCAGCCTCGCGCGCGGCCTCCGACTTGCCGCGCACCATGCCGTCGGCGAACAGCGCAAGCACGCGCCGGCGTGCGCCGGTCAGCCGTTCCGGCGCCGCGCCGGCCAGCCGCACGCCGACCCGCTCGCGCTCGGCGCCCAAATGCTCGCCCATGCGCAGGCACATGCGCAGCACCATGCCGCGCGCGCTGAGCGTGTAATTTGCCACCCAATCGACGAAGCTGCGCAGCTCGGGCTTGAGCGGCGGGAATTCAAGCTTCTCCTCGACGTCTTTGAGCCGGTTATCGAGCCGCGGATTGGGTTTTTCGTTCTCCGCCCACACCACCCCGGTGGTTTCGCGCGGCCCGAGCGGCACAGTGACGATGTCGCCCGGGGCGAGCTCAAGCTCCGCCGGCGCACGATAGGAATAGGGCCGATCCAGCGCGACCGGCACCAGCACGTCAACGACCCGTTTGGCCATGTCCTGATTGTCCGCCGATTCTCGCCGATTTAGGAAGGGTAAAGACGGTGGGCTTATTGTCCGCTCATTCCCGCGAAGGCGGGAATCTATTATCCCCGTGCCCGGAAAAGGAGCTGGGTCCCCGCCGCCGCGGGGACGAGCGGATGATGAAAGCAAAGACCGAAATCAGTTTCGTGGCCCCCAAAGTCGCGGCGGAGATCGAGGCTTGGCTGCGGCATCTCGGCGCCGAGCGCAACCTTTCGGGGAAAACAATCGAAGCCTACCGGCGCGACGTGCTGCAATTCCTGCACTTTCTCGCCGAGCATCTGGGCGGCGCGCCGTCCTTGAGAGACCTGGCGGCGCTTGCGCCAGCTGACGTGCGCGCTTTCCTCGCGGCGCGGCGCGCCGACGCCATCAGCAGCCGTTCGCTGATGCGCGCGCTCGCCGGCATCCGCGCCTTCGGCCGCTTCCTCGAACGCAGCGGCACCGGCAAGCTCGGTGCGCTCGCCGCGGTGCGCGGACCCAAGATCGCCAAGACCCTGCCGCGGCCGCTGCCGGTCGAGGCGGCAAAATCCATGGCCGATGCGACCATTGCCGCCGGAGACGGCCGCGGCGCATGGATTCACGCCCGCGACGCGGCGGCACTGGCGCTGCTCTATGGCTGCGGGCTGCGCATCTCCGAGGCGCTCGGGATCAAGCGCGGCGATTTCGACGGACGCGACGTGCTAACCGTCACTGGCAAGGGCCGCAAGCAGCGCATGGTGCCGCTGATCGCGCCGGTGCAGAAACTGATCGCCGATTACATCGCGCTCTGCCCCTATGACCTGCCCGGCGACGGACCGCTGTTTGTCGGTGAAAAAGGCGGCGCGCTCTCGCCGCGCATCGTGCAGCTCGCCATGGCGCGGCTGCGCGGCGCGCTCGGGCTCGACGCAACGGCGACGCCGCACGCCTTGCGGCATTCCTTCGCCACCCATTTACTGGCGCGCGGCGGCGATTTGCGCGCGATCCAGGAACTGCTCGGCCACGCCTCGCTGTCCACCACCCAGATTTACACCGCCGTCGACGCCGAGCGCCTGATCGCGGCCTATCGCAGCGCGCATCCCCGCGCTTGACGACGGCTTACGGCGTCATCCCTTTCGAACGAGACTTGACCCCCACCTTATTCCTCCCCCTTTTAGGGGGAGGAAACAGATTGCCGCCGCTTCTTCCCTCCCCCTGAAAGGGGGAGGGTCAGGGCGGGGGTCGCAATCAGCGAGATCATCAATGACCGAAATTCATGAGACCATCGAAAAGGCGCAGGAAGGCGAGCACAGCCAATATTTCAACCGGCGGATCGCATTGCTGATCGCGGTGCTCGCGCTGTTCCTGTCATTTTCCGAAACGCTCGGCAAAAGCGCGCAGACCGAGGCGATCGCCGCCAATGTCGAATCCTCGGATCTGTGGGCGTTCTTTCAGGCGAAAAGCATTCGGATGACGCAGATCAATACCGCCGCGGAGGAAATGCTGGTTGCGGCGGAGGCCGCATCCGACCCGGCGGCGAAGGCGACGATGCAGAAGCAGATCGACGCCTGGAAAAAGACGGCGGCGCGCTATGATTCGGAGCCGTCGACGCGCGAAGGCCGCAAGGAGCTCGCCGAGCGGGCCAAGGAAGCCGAGGAAAAGCGCGATCTGGCGATGGCCAAATATCATCACTACGAACTCGGCTCGGCGGCGTTTCAAGTCGGCATCGTGCTGTCGTCGGCGGCGGTGATCACCGGCACGGTGGCGCTCGCCTGGTTTGGCGGGGTGCTTGGCGTGATCGGCCTTGTGCTCACGGCGTTCGGACTTTTTGCCCCGCATGCGCTGCCGCTCGTCGCGATGTTGTAGACGCGCGCCACTCGTCATTGCGAGGAGCGTAGCGACGAAGCAATCCAGCTCTCTGGCACCGAGCTGAATTGCTTCGCTTCGCTCGCAATGACGGATCAAAAATTGATGGCGCGTTTGGCAACCGCCAAAGCCGATTCCTTGATCGCCTCGCTCAAGGTCGGATGGGCGTGACACGTGCGGGCGATGTCTTCCGACGACGCGCCGAATTCCATGGCGACGGCGGCCTCGCCGATCATGTTGCCGGCGTCGGGGCCGATGATATGCACGCCGAGCACGCGGTCGGTCTTGGCATCGGCCAGAATTTTGACGAAACCCTCGGCAGTCAGATTGATCCTGGCGCGCGCGTTGGCGCTGAACGGAAATTTTCCCACATTGTAAGCAATGCCGGCCGCTTTCAGCTCCTCCTCGCTTTTGCCGACGCAAGCGATTTCCGGAAAAGTGTAAACGACGTTGGGGATGACGTCGTAATTCATATGGCCGGCCTGGCCGGCCAGAATTTCGGCGACCGCGATGCCCTCGTCTTCCGCCTTGTGCGCCAGCATCGGGCCGGGAATCACGTCGCCGATGGCATAGATGCCTTCGACATTGGTGCGGTACCGCGAGTCGACGACGACTCGGCCGCGATTGTCTTTTTTCACGCCGACCGTTTCGAGGCCGAGGCCGTCGGTGTAGGGCGCGCGCCCGATCGCAACCAGCACGATATCGGCCTCGAGCATCTCCGCAGCGCCGCCGCCCGCAGCCGGCTCCACTTTGACCTTGAGCGTCTTGCCCGAGGCGTCCACCGCGACCACTTTGGACGACAGCCGCACCGCGATGCCCTGTTTTTGCACGATGCGATGGAATTGCTTGCCGACCTCGATGTCGATGCCCGGCAGGATTTGATCGAGGAATTCGACGATCGTCACTTCGGCGCCGAGCCGGCGCCACACCGAGCCGAGCTCAAGCCCGATGATGCCGGCGCCGACAATGAGGAGCTTTTTCGGCACGGTGGCTAATTCAAGCGCGCCGGTCGAGGACACGATGCGCTTCTCGTCGATGTCGATGCCGTTTAGCCGCGCCACATCGGAACCGGTGGCGATGACGATCGCCTTGGCCTCCAATACTCGTGCTTTGCCGTCGGCATTTTTCACTTCAACTTTGCCGGGGGCGGTTATGCGCGCGGCGCCGTGGAGGGCCTCGATCTTATTTTTGCGGAACAGATAATCGACGCCCTTGACGTTAACGTCGACGGCTTGCTGCTTGTATTTCAGCATGGCGGCAAGATCGACCGCCGGGTTGCCGACCTTGATGCCCATTTCGGCGAACTTGTGCGACGCCTCATCATAAAGCTCCGACGCGTTGAGCATCGCTTTCGACGGAATGCAGCCGATATTGAGACAGGTACCGCCGAACGTGGCGCGCTTCTCGACGACCGCGGTCTTCAGGCCAAGTTGCGCCGCGCGGATGGCGCAAACATAGCCGCCGGGGCCGGAGCCGATGACGATGAGATCGTAAGAAGCCATCGTTCTACAAATCCAGCACCAATCGCGCCGGATCCTCCAAACATTCCTTGACGCGGACGAGGAAAGTGACCGCTTCGCGGCCGTCGACCAGCCGATGATCGTAGGATAAAGCGAGATACATCATCGGCCGCACCTCAACCTTGCCGGCGACCACCATCGGCCGCTCGGCAATCTTGTGCATGCCGAGAATGCCGGATTGCGGCGCGTTGAGGATCGGCGTCGACATCAGGGAGCCGTAGATGCCGCCATTGGTGATCGTGAACGTGCCGCCCTGCATCTCCTCGATCTTGAGCGTGCCGTCGCGCGCGCGGCGGCCGAAATCGGCGATCGCCTTCTCGATCTCGGCCAGCGATTTGACGTCGCAATCGTGCACCACCGGCACGACCAGACCGCGTTCGGTGCCGACCGCGATGCCGATATGATAGTAATTTTTGTAGACAATATCGGCGCCGTCGATCTCGGCATTCACCGCCGGAATTTCCTTGAGCGCCTGCACACAGGCCCGCACGAAAAATCCCATGAAACCGAGTTTTACGCCGTGTTTCTTCTCGAACAAATCGCGGTATTGCGTGCGCAGCGCCATGACGTGACCCATGTCGACCTCATTGAAGGTCGTGAGCATGGCGGCGGTGTTCTGCGCGTCCTTCA
>CATPBC010000322.1 GCA_955652195.1 uncultured Xanthobacteraceae bacterium
ATTCTTGGTAAGTTTCCTGCGGCGCTTCTTCGGATAAATAATGTCCGCAGGGCAGCGCCTTAGCGCGCCGAATGTCGCTGGCGTAACGCCGCCAGATTTCTTCCGGGTTGCGATTGCGACCGACGCCACCGGTCGCGCCCCATAACAACAACACCGGACAATTGATCTTTCGTCCCGCCGCAGAATCCTTGGTGTCCATGTCGAGATCGACGCCGTGGGTGGCGCGATAATCTTCGCACATGGCGTGGATGGTCGCGGGATTGCGGAAATAGCGCTTATATTCCGCAAGCGCCCGCGGATCGAAGAAGCTCAAGCCCTGCGCGGTCTTGGCGAGTTTTTTCTCGATGAAATAGTCCGGGTCGGCACCCATCAAGTGTTCAGGAAAATCGTACGGCTGAATCATAAAGAACCAATGCCATGAGAACGTCCCCCAAGCGCGCGTTACATTGTTGAGCAAATAATGCTGCGGGATGATGTCGAGAATGGCGGCGCGCGCCACTTTTTCCGGATGATCGAGGCACATGCGATGCAAGACGCGTGCGCCGCGATCGTGACCGGCGGCATAGAAACGCTCATGGCCAAGCGCCGCCATGACCTCGATTTGGTCCGCCGCCATTGCGCGAAAAGAATAATTCGAATGATCGGCGCCGCCGGGCGGTTTCTCGGAATCGCCGTAGCCGCGCAAATCGGTCGCCACTACCGTGAATTCTTCCGCCAGGTGCGGCGCAAATTTATGCCACGACAAATGACTGAACGGATTGCCGTGCATGAGCAATAGCGGCGGGCCTTTGCCGCCGTACACTGTGACGATGCGCGCGCCGCTTGTTTTGATTTCGATGCGCGTGAAATTTTCAAACATCAGGCTTTGCTTTGCCGAGCCTCAACAGGCCGACGCGCTCGCACTGCCGCGCGTTACTTCCGCCTCGGTTTGTCGAGACCGAGTTCGCTCCAGCGCGCTTTGACTGCGTCGATGTCTTCCGGCGCCGGCCAGACCAGCGGCGGAAACCGCGCGCCATCAAATTCGGGATCGGGATCGTAATCAAGATTCATCGTGGCATCGATCAGCATGCGATTCCACTTGCCGGTGCCAAACAGCGAGGTGTTGCGGTCGCGCTTGCGCGTCGACGGATCGAGCCCCAGCCCGAACGTGGCGGGCATGATGACGATGTCGTCTTCGCCGGCATTGACGCGATAGGCGATCGCCCAATCGACCGCGGCGTAGTCGTGAATATCGATGTCGTCGTCGACCACGGTGACGTGTTTGTAACGCACGTGTCCGGCCGAACTGCCCCACAGCGCATTGGCGACTTGCTTGGCCTGGCCGCGATAGCTCTGTTTGATCTGCACCACGATATTGACGCCGGCCTGGACCGGCGGGCACCAAACATCGGTGATGCCGGGAACGCCGGCGCGATCGAGCACATTCCATGCGGTCGCCGCGCGCATGATCGAGGAGCACATGCCGTTCTCGGAATAACAGCCCGGCATCGAGCCTTCGATCGTGCCGCGCAGGATCGGGTCCTTGCGATGGGTGATGCAGGTGACGCGAATGGTCGGCTTGGGCGAACGGTCGCCGGCAACATAGCCGGTGACTTCGGCAAAGGGGCCTTCCATCATGAAGGTAGAAGGATCGAGGCCCAGATAACCTTCGATCACGATCTCGGCGCTGGCCGGCACGTGGAGGTCGACCGTTTCGCATTTGACCAGTTCGACCGGCGCGCCGCGGATGGCGCCGATCACGTCGTATTCGCACAGTCCTTTCGGCACCGGCGAGCCGGCGACAAAGCCGAGCGACGGCTCCCAGCCGATCGCAACCGCAATCGGCATTTCCTTGTGGCCGGCCTGTTGCCAGGCGGTGACGTGATGGCCAATATGCTGCGCCCGCCACATCAGGATCGGAATGCGATCCTTGCCGCCGATCATGCCGCGATAGATACCGACATTCATTACGCCGCTGGTCGGATCTTTGGTGACGACGCCGCCATAGGTCATGATGTAACGGCCGCCGTCCGCTCTGTTCCATTGCGGCACGGGAAATTCGTAGAGATCGATGTCGTCGCCTTTGACGACGTTCTCCTTCGCCGGGCCGGTTTTGACGATTTTCGGCGGCAGGCTTTGCGACAGAACGGTGCGGCCGAGCTTGACCAGTTCGCGCGGATGGGTGTCGGGCGGTAGGCCCAGCATCATGGCGACACGCCGAGCGCTGGACAGTCCGCCGGTGAAAACCTGGCGGCAGCGGGCGTTGGCGCCGTAGTCGCGGATATTGCTGAATAATAGCGCGGGTCCGGTGCCGGCGCCCTGCGCCAAGCGGGCAATGGTGCCGAGCTCGATGTTCCAATCGACCTCGGCCTCGATGCGCTGCAATTCGCCGGCGCCGTCGAGCGCCGCGATCCAGCCGCGCAGATCGCCGAACGCTACCGGTTGTCGTTCGCTCGTCATTGGTGATCCCGTTGCGGGAAGGACCGACGTTCTTCGCTTTCCGCGCCGGTCCTGTCAAGAAAGCGCTGGCGTCTTTGCGAGCGAGCGTTTCCCAGACGCGGTGCAGCGCGCATGCTTGCCATGGGCGCGAATGCTTCGCTAATGAGCGCGCATGAGCGATGAGAAACGCAGAATCCTGATCGCCGGCGGCGGACCGGTCGGGCTCCTTTGCGCCTGGCTTCTCGGCCGGCGCGGGCTGCCGGTCCGGCTGTTCGACAGCAATAACGGCCTGCAAGCCGACCCGCGCGCCGCGACAACGCATCCGGCGACGCTCGATTTGTTGAGCGAGGACGGGCTCGACCATGACATGGCGCGCGTCGGCCTCGTCGCGCCGATCTTTCAGTTCTGGGATCGGCCCGGCCAGCAAATGGTCGCCCAATTCGACCACACCGTTCTCAAGAACGACACGCGGCATCCGTTCGTCGTGCAATGCGAGCAGTTCAAAACCGCAAGGCTCCTTCTGGAACGCTTGCGCGCCTATCCGAATGTCGAAGTGTTGTTCGATCACGAAGTCATCGACGTGTCGCAGACATCTAATGCGGTCACCGTCCAGGTGCGCGGACCATCCGGCATGGCGTCACATAGCGGCAGCTATCTCATTGGCGCCGATGGCGGCCGCAGCACGGTGCGCCGGCGTTCCGGCATCAAGTTCGAAGGCTTTACCTGGCCGGAGCGTTTCATTGTCCTCACCACGCCTTACGATTTCGCGGCCGAACGCGGCTATTGCTACCGCAGCTATTTCGCCGACCCCGGTGCCTGGTGCAATTGCTTCAAGGTCTCGGCCGATGGTCCACCGGGACTTTGGCGCACGGTCTATCCGACCGATCCGACGCAGAGCGAACAGGAGATATTGAGCGACGCCGGCGTGCAGGCGCGCATGCAGTCGTTTTTTCCTGCGCCGCGACCCTACGAGATCGTCTATCGCAATCTTTATGTGACGCATCAGCGCGTCGCCGAAACCTTTCGCAAAGGCCGTGTGCTCCTTGCCGGCGACGCCGCACATGTCAACAATCCGATCGGCGGCATGGGATTAAACGGCGGCATTCAGGACGCAGTGAACCTCTCCGATCAGCTCATCCGCGTTGTCCGCGATGGCGCGCCCGAACGGCTGCTCGACCTGTACGACCTGCAGCGGCGCACCGTAGCGATCGAGTTCGTCCAGGAGCAATCGATCGCCAACAAGAAGCGTCTCGAAACGCGCGATCCGCAGATGCGCCAGCGCAATCTCGACGAACTGCGCGCGACCGCGGCCGACCCCGAGCGCGCCCGGCAATTCCTGCTGCGCACGTCGATGATCGCGAGCCAGCGCCGCGCCGAGGCAATCGCGCTGCCGAGCGAGTGAAAAAAGAAGCGATCCGCTCTACGTCATCCGGCATCGCTCAGCGCAGCCGATAGAGCGCATGGCGCCGGTTGCGGGTGAACGGCCGCACTTCTTTGGGCCAGCGGCCGGCTTCGACCGCCTTGGCCCATTCCGGGCTGATCAGCACCTGCGGGCCGTCGATTTCGTAGATCGCGGTATGGCGCGGGCCTTCCGGCGTAACGCGCCGTTCTTCGCCGCCGATGCTCATGGCGAACGGCTCGCCCTCCAGACGCACCACCGCATGCACGCCCGGCACTTTCAGGAGGTTGGGGACGTGCTCGGTGTCGTAGACTTCGTGGAATAAAGCTTCCTTCTCCGGGTCCACATCCATGCTGGCAACGAACAGATATTTGGTTTTGATCGGCATCGGGTTCCTTCGTTTGGTAGATGGCGTTTATCAACGCCGCGGATGACGCGCCGCCATAACGGCGGCAAATACCGTCAGTTCAGGATAAACGGCATGTCCAGTTCACTCAATCAGGGTACAATTGCTTGCAAGAGGAGGCCGCTTGAAGACGACGCGCTATTTTGAGGAGCAAGTGCCGCGCAAAAGGCCTTATATTCGACGCCTATGGTGTATTGACGTGGTAGGACATCCAATTCGGCGCGAGGTACAAGCAAACGGCCGAATTCGCTTTTGGGGAAAAGTCACGGTAGCCGGTGAGACTCGACCGCGTTTTTTACCGGTAGTAACACTGGACGACGGCGAGACGATCCACAACGCGTTCTTCGACCGAAATTTCCGCGAGGATCCGCAATGAAGCTGCATTACTATCCCGAGACCGATAGCCTCTATATCGAGCTCAGTGAAGCGCCAGGAAGCCAAGCGCGAGAGATCGTTGAAGGGTTGGTCGTCGATTTGGACGCGGACGGCAATGTCGTCGGCTTCGATATCGATCACGCATCCCGCAAACTCGATTTGTCGAAGGTCGAGACTATCGCGCTTCCGCGCGTGACCGCAGCCGAGTGATCGAAGCTTCGCTCCACGCCACGAACCTTGCTATTTGAACCGCTCCGACGGCGGGGCGATCTCGGTGACAAGATCGCGGATGAGATCCTTGTTCGGCAGCGGCATGAGCGTCATCTCGCGCGGCTCAAGTCGCGCAGTGCACGCATAGACGGTTTCGCCGTCGAGCTCGATCATGCATTCCTTGCAGGCATTGGCGTTGATGCAGGAAAACCGCATCGCCAGCGACGGATCCTTGTTGATGCGCAGCCAGCGCAGCCCGTCGAGCACCGATTGGCCGGGCTCGAATGGCACTTCGAAAGTCTCCCAGCGCGCTAGGCCGGCGGGGCTGCCGCGCCGGATTTTCAGTTTTGCGATTGCGCTCATGACGCCAGCGCCGCGGCCGGCGCGCCGGTCAACTGCAGCGCGCCGCCAGCAAGGCGCACGCGTTGGTGGCGCCGCCATTGCGGCAGCATTTGCGGAAAATCCTCGCGCTGATGGGCACCGCGGCTTTCGGTCCGTTGCAGCGCCGATTGCGCGACCGCGCG
>CATPBC010000323.1 GCA_955652195.1 uncultured Xanthobacteraceae bacterium
CCGGTGACGCTGGTCGGCACGTACCCGAACATATTGGCGGTGCCGAACGCCTCACCATGGCAATCGGTTGAGGATATGATTGCGGCGGCCAAAGCCAATCCGGGCCACATCACGTTTTCCTCGCCGGGGGTGGGGACCTCACCCCATCTCACAGGCGTGCTGTTCGCACGCATGGCTGGGATCGACATTCGGCACGTGCCTTACCGTGGCGGCGCGCCAGCATTGACAGATCTGATCGCCGGACATGTCGATTGCATGTTCAATACTGCCGGCACGCTGCTGGCCGCCGTCCGAGCGGGCCAGGTGCGCGGTCTCGCGGTCACATCGGCCAAGCGGTTTGCCACGGCGCCCGAGCTGCCGACGATCGCCGAATCCGGCGTGCCCGACTTTGACGTGACCTCGTGGTACGCGCTCTACATGCCCGCAAATACGCCGGCGCAAATCGTGCAGAAAGTGAGTCGCGACGCGACTGCGGTACTCAGCGAACCTGCCGTGAAGGCCAGGTATGAGCAGCTCGGCGTGCTCAGTGGCGGATCAAGTCCGGCGGAATTGGCGACCAGAGGACGGTCCGAAGCCAAGCTGTGGCGATCGGTCATGGAAGCCGCCGGCATCAAGCCGGAGTGAGGCTGGATGGTCCGTCCCGCGCATCTCGGCTAGGCTTAACGTGACTGCGGAGATTTCACCGCAAGCGGGGAGCGGCGGAAAGAATTTTTTTAGTCGAACCGTCTAGACGTAAGCTGATTGAAATCGGGAGCGCAGTATGCGATTGCGCGACTGCCACAATTTTCATGACTTCCGCGAATTGGCAAGGCGACGGCTGCCAAGCCCGATCTTTGATTACATCGACGGTGGCGCCGACGACGAGATCACGCTCCGGCAAAACACCGCAAGCTTTGAACGCTGTGATCTGGTGCCCAACGTTCTCCGCGGGGTGGAAGCGCTCGATATTTCGGTCCGTGTCATGGGCCAGAAGCTCGCAATGCCGGTGTATTGCTCGCCGACTGCGCTGCAGCGCTTGTTTCATCACCAAGGCGAAAAGGCCGTCGCAGCTGCGGCGGCAAAATATGGCACCATGTTCGGCGTATCCTCGCTCGGAACTGTCAGCGTAGAGGAGTTGCGCAAGACTTACCCGACGCCACAGGCCTATCAGTTCTATTTCCACAAAGACCGCGGCCTCAATGACGCGATGATGCAACGTGCCAAATCGGTCGGCGTCGACGTGATGATGCTGACCGTGGATAGCATCACCGGTGGAAATCGCGAACGCGATCTGCGCACCGGCTTCTCTATTCCGTTTCGATTGACACTGGCGGGAATGCTGCAATTCGCGATCAAACCGATGTGGGCCGTCAACTACCTCACGCATGAGAAATTTAAGCTGCCTCAATTGGACGAGCACATCGACATGGGCGGCGGGGCCATGTCGATCGGACGCTATTTCACCGAGATGTTGGACCCGTCGATGAATTGGGACGACGTGGCAAAAATGGTGCGGAATTGGGATGGCCAATTCTGCTTAAAGGGCGTCATGTCGGTTGCGGATGCAAAACGCGCGGCCGAGATAGGTTGCACGGGCATCATCTTGTCCAATCATGGGGGACGGCAGTTAGACGGCTCGCGCACGCCATTCGATCAACTCGCCGAGGTTGTCGACGCAGTCGGCGACCGAATAGACGTTTTGATGGATGGCGGAGTTCAGCGCGCGACGCATGTGCTCAAAGCGCTTTCGCTGGGCGCC
Source organism: uncultured Xanthobacteraceae bacterium (assembly GCA_955652195.1). Taxonomy (GTDB): domain Bacteria; phylum Pseudomonadota; class Alphaproteobacteria; order Rhizobiales; family Xanthobacteraceae; genus BOG-931. The sequence continues at coordinate 1,739 of CATPBC010000323.1, forward strand.
AAGGCCGTCGGCGTCGGACGTTTTTATCTGTTCCCTCTGGCCGCCGCCGGTCAGGCGGGCGTCGAGCGGGCCTTAGGCCTGATGCGGGCCGAGATCGAACGCGGGATGAAGCTGATGGGCTGCGCTTCGATCGCCCAGCTCTCGCGCGGTAATTTGCGGTTCAGGTAGTTGCTTGACGAGGGCGAGAGACGTCGGCGACAACAATGTCGGTCGGGCGCTGCACGCAGCAGTTTGGAGGTATCATATTGACGGAAGCGGTCGGGATCGTTCCGACGCCCATTGCGGCGATTTCAATCGCTGCATCGTCAACATCGAAGTCCAAGATCGCCGCGTCGGCTTGATCTCGATCCACAACGTTTTGCTCGTCATTCATGAGTCAAACTCCCGATCCAGGTGTAAGGCTTGCACCATTGATACAGTCGCGACGTTTCGCAAGATTGATTAAGATCGCCCGCAATCATACGATAATATCGCCAAATAACGAACAATTCCGTGGGCGCCGTACGCATTCGATAATTGATCAGTGGCATCTGGTGAACTCATGCAGCGCAAGGTGATGATCTCGTGTGCGGTGACCGGCTCCGCCGATACGCCGGGCCGCAATCCCGCCGTCCCGGTCACGCCGCAGCAGATCGCCGCTTCGGCGATTGACGCCGCCAAGGCCGGCGCCGCCATCGTGCATATTCATGTGCGCGATCCGAAAACCACCAAGCCGAGCATGGACACAGCGCTGTACCGCGAAGCCGTCGAGCGGATCAGATCAAGCGGCAGCGATGTGCTGATCAACCTCACCACTGGGCCGGGCGCCCGTTTCACGCCCGACGATAGCGACCCATCGAAACCCGGCCCGGACAGCGTGCTCAAATCGCCCGCGGACCGCGTGCGTCACGTGGTCGAGCTCAAGCCCGACATTTGCAGTCTCGACATGGGCAGCCTCAACATGGGTGACCGGGTGTTCGTCAACACCCCCAAGCACCTCCAAAGCATGGCCGCGGCGATCAAGGATGCCGGCGTCATGCCCGAGCTCGAAGTGTTCGAGACCGGCCATCTGTTGCTCGCCAAGCGCTTCATCGAGAATGGCTACGTCAAACCGCCCGGCCTGTTTCAGATCTGTCTCGGAATTTCCTGGGGTCAGCCGGCAACCACCGAGGCGATGGCCTATATGCGAAGCCTGCTGCCGCCGGGCGCTCCTTGGTTTGCCTTCGGCATCTCGCTGCATCAATTCCCGATGGTGGCGCAGACCGTCCTCCTTGGCGGACATCCGCGCGTCGGGCTCGAGGACAACATCTATCTGGAAAAGGGCAAGCTGGCGCCAAGCAACGCAGCGCTGGTCGAGAAGGCGGCAAAGATCATCGAGACCCTGGGCGATCAGGTCGCGACGCCAAAGGACGCACGACAGATCCTCGGCCTGGCTGGCTAGAACGGGTTTTGAACCTCAATCATTCGCCGGAGATCAAGCGTCATGGACCTGGGCATCAAAGGTTTGCGCGTCGTCGTTACCGCAGGCGCCGACGGAATCGGCCGCGAGGTCGCGCGTACTTTCCTGCGCGAAGGTGCGTTAGTCCACGTTTGCGACGTCGATCGCAGCGCGCTCGCTGCGCTGGCAACCAGCGATCCCAAGCTGAAGGCAGCTTTGTGCGACGTCTCCGACCGCAACGCCGTCACGCGATTTATCGATTCGGCGGCAGAGGCGCTCGGCGGACTTGATTGCCTCATCAACAATGCCGGCATTGCCGGGCCGACCGGCCGCGTCGACGATATCCCACCGGAAGAGTGGGATCACACGCTGGCCGTGAACATCACCGGCCAGTTCAATTGCGTGCGCGCCGCGCTGCGGCACTTGGCCAAAAGCAACAATCCATCGATCATCAATCTATCCTCGGCGGCGGGCCGGCTCGGCTTCCCGCTGCGCACGCCCTATGCGGCGTCGAAATGGGCGGTCGTCGGCTTCACCAAATCGCTCGCCATCGAACTTGGGCCGCTCAACATTCGCGTCAACGCGATCCAGCCTGGAGCCGTGGAGGGCGACCGGATTCGGCGGGTATTTGCGGCCAAAGCGCAGGTCCGCGGCGTGTCAATGCAAACGATCGCCGACGAGGCGATGTCGCATGCTTCGATCAAGGAAATGATCGCGCCGCAACAGCTCGCCGACATGATGGTATTTCTTGCTTCGCCGCGCGGGCGCACGGTGTCCGGTCAAGCCATCAGCATCTGCGGTGACGTGCAATCGCTGGCCTAGTTTATTCTATGTTCCAGTGCTCGCCGCTTCGCTCAGGTCAATTCCGGTTCCGTCTCCGCCGTTTGGCTTTGCGGATCGATCAGGCTCGCAAGCACCGTCGGGTCTTCGGCGGTGAACACCGTCATCGGCTCGACGCGACCGCGGATTTCAACCCGGTGCCGCTTGAGCGGATCGACGGCGACGCCTGCGGTGCTGCAGACCTCCTCTGATATAACGACGCGGCATTCCAGGGTTTTCGTCATGTCCTGCAACCGTGCCGCGACGTTCACCGCATCGCCGAGCGCGGTGAATATCGTGTGGTCACGAAAGCCGATGTCGCCGACGATCACTTCGCCGGCGTGAATGCCGATGCCGTATTTGATCGGATCGCGCATTTCGGTCGCGAACTGGTGATTGAGATAAGCGACGTTTGACGCAACGAGCGCGGCGGCGCGCAGAGCCTGCCGACAGGCGGTCGCCCGATCGACATCGAGGCCGAATAAGGCCAGCACTCCATCGCCCACGAACTGATTGGGCTGCCCGCCGGCGTCGGTCACCGCCTGCGAGGCGGCGTCGACAAATCGATTGATCAAAAAGACAATGTCGAACGGCAGCCGCTCCTCGCCGAGCTTGGTCGAACCGCGCATATCCACGAACATGCTGACCACGTAGCGCTCTTCGCCGATATTGATGCGGCGGCGATTGCGCACGAAGTCGGCGCCGATATGGGGCGGCAAGACCGGAATGACGGCGACGTCGGTCTGCGGCCGCAGCTGACAAGCGAGCCGTATCGAGGGGTCGCCCGCACCGACGCGGTTCAATACGAAAGCTTCACGGCGCGAAGGCCGCGGCAGGGCGGCGTGATCACTTACGACGCGAACGCGGCAGGTCGAGCAGCGTGCCCGGCCGCCGCAGACGCTGGCGTGAGGAATCTTGAATCGCAAGCTTGCTTCCAAGACGCTCAGGCCTTTCGGTATGCGGACCTGTTTGTCCGGATAGGAGACCGTGACCATTCCGCGTCGGCGCTCGCCCAGGCTGCGCACGCCGCGTGCGGCGAATACCAGCACGAGAGCGGCGGCATAACCGATCGGAAAATAAAACAGCGCGATGTCGTCAACAACGGCGCGCTGCGGCGGCGGCATCGGTTTGATGTGCTGGGCACGCCATTGCGGATCCTTAGCCAATGCGGCCACTTCCTCGGCGCCATGATGTGCGCCGATCATCGCCAGCGGCGGCAGCAGCACGGCTATAGCAAGCAGGATGGGCGCCGCCCATTTGAAAAACGGTTTCAGCCGCAGCCAGAAATAGAGTCCGATGCAGCCATGCGTCCACGCGATCGTCAGCAGCGCAAACTGCACTGCGATCATGTGTGGCCTTAAGACCCAGTAGGCAAAGAGCGGCGCCGCGTAATTCACGGGGTCGCGCCCGAACACCCATCCGGCCAGGCGCACAACGCCGAAGTGACTGGCAAGCCAGAGCGGTATGCTCAAGCCCAACAAAAGCTGGGTCAATTCCGCGATCGTGTAGCGAAAATGGCGGCGCTGATAGAGCGCCCACAGCCCAAGCGAGAAATGAATAGCGGCCGCGGTATATAGCGTCGCGTTGACGATAGGAATGCGCCACCACCATATGTGAAACGTCAGCCACGTTTCCATCAATGCGTAGGAAACATTGCCGAGGGCGTGATTGAAGAAATGCGAAAAAATGTAGGAGAACATGACGAGGCCGCAGGCGAGGCGCACCTGCCGAACGCCGATGCCGCGCAGCCAA
>CATPBC010000324.1 GCA_955652195.1 uncultured Xanthobacteraceae bacterium
GGTTGCCAGCGCGTGGCGGTGCGCAGCGGCGCGCAATCGAACGGAATGGCCAGGCTCTCATAGCCGCCCCATGACGCGCCGATGCCGAACAATTCGAGCGTGTCGAGAAAGGCGTAATACGCTTTTTGCGGCACTGGCTTGAGCACCATGCTGAACAATCCCGAGGCGCCGGAGAAATCGCGCTTCCAGATGACGTGTCCCGGATGGCTCGGCAACCCCGGATGCAATAGGCGCAAGACCTCCGGCCGTTGTTCGAGCCAGCGCGCGATCGCAAGTCCGGATTGCTGGTGCCGCTCAAGCCGTATCGCCAGTGTCCGCAAGCCGCGAAGTCCGAGATAGACGTCGTCGGGCCCTTCGCATTGCCCGGTATGGCGTACCGTGTTCTTCAGCCGCGCGAGCGTTGCTGCATTCGCCGAGACGGTGCCGAGCATGAGGTCGGAGTGGCCGCCGATATATTTTGTGCCAGCTTGAATCGCCATGTCGACGCCGTGCTCGAGCGGGCGAAAATAGAGCGGCGTCGCCCACGTATTGTCCATCAGCACCAATGCGCCTTTGTCGTGGGCCGCTTTGGCAACTGCCGCGGTGTCTTGCATTTCGAAGCTCAGCGAGCCCGGCGATTCCAGGTACACGACGCGTGTATTCGGCCGGATCAATTCGGCGATCGCGGCGCCAACCAACGGATCGTAATAAGTGACGGTGACGCCGAGCCGCGCCAGCACCTGGTCGCAAAAAATGCGGGTCGGTCCATAGGCGCTGTCGGTAATCAGGACATGATCGCCGGCGTGCACGACGGCAAGAAAGGCAGTCGAAATCGCCGCGAGCCCTGAAGGCAGAAGCGCCACACCGGCGCATTGCGGTCCTTCCAGCTCCTGCAAAGCGAGCTCGAGCGCTTCCGTTGTCGGCGTGCCGCGCCGTCCATATTGGTAGCGCGCCCGATGCGCGAGGAAGTCCTCGGCGTTCGGGTAAAGAACGGTCGATGCATGGTAGACCGGCGGATTGACGAAGCCGTGATAGGACATGGGATCGCGGCCGCCAGTGACGATTGTGGTCTCGGGCCGCCGGGCGCGCGAGCTCTCGTCTTTGGATTTGTCGTTCATGCGTTTGTTTTACGTGTTTAGCGGTTCAAATTCGCATCGCTGCCGGCCGATATGGCTATTTTCAGCGCCATTCCGCCATTTCCGGGCATTCTCCGCTTTCGTCAACCCCTTGACCTCATATTGCGATCGTTCTCAGATGATCGCGGATGGGTAATGCGCCACGCGCGCTTATAAAGGGCTTGCGCGCCTCCTCTGTTGAAAGGGCTGATCATGCAACGTTTAGCTACGGCTTTCGCCATTGCAATGGTGCTTGCGTTCGGTGCGCAAGCGGCATCCGCGCAAACGCTCAAGGCAGTTCAAGATCGCGGTCAGCTCGTCTGCGGCGGAAATGGCACGCTAGCCGGCTTCGGCATGCCCGATCCGCAGGGCAATTGGGTCGGATTCGACGTCGATTTCTGCCGTGCCATCGCCGCTGCGATCTTCAACGATACGAAGAAGGTCAAGTTTGTTCCGTTAACGACCGCCAACCGGTTTACGGCACTGCAGTCCGGTGAAATCGACCTGCTGGCGCGCAACACCACCTGGACGATGTCACGCGATACCACTCTCGGCTTGGACTTCGCCGGCGTCACTTATTACGACGGTCAGGGATTTATGGTCCGCAAATCGTTGAACGTGAAGTCCGCGCTTGAACTCAGCGATGCCGCGGTCTGCGTACAGCAGGGCACCACGACCGAACTCAATCTCGCCGATTATTTCCGCGCCAATCGTATGTCGCTCAAGACGGTGACCTTTGCGACCGCGAACGAGGCGGTGCGGGCTTATGACACCGGCCGCTGTGACGCCTATACGACCGATGCATCGGGCCTCTATGGCGAGCGCCTGCGGCTAGCCGATCCGAGCGCACATATCGTATTGCCGGAGATCATCTCCAAGGAGCCGCTCGCTCCTGTCGTTCGCCAGGGCGACGACACCTGGGAAGACCTGGTGCGCTGGACGCATGAGGCGATGCTCAATGCCGAAGAGCTCGGCATCACCCAACAAAATGTCGATGACATGTTGAAATCCAATTCGCCGGATGTCCGGCGTCTGCTCGGCGCTGAGGGCCAATTCGGCCAATCGATCGGGCTCACCAACGATTGGGCCTATCGGATCATCAAGGCCGTCGGTAATTACGGCGAAAGCTTCGAGCGCAATGTCGGGCAGGGCTCGCCGCTCAAAATCGCCCGCGGGCTGAACGCCTTATGGACCAAGGGCGGGCTGCAATACGGGCTTCCCGTGCGCTAGCCGCCGCAACGACTGTCGCCGTCGGCGCGCCCATGTCAAAGATGCTGCAACTCCCGCTTCGCAGCAGACAGCAGTGGGCGAGCATTGCGCTTCAGGCGGCGCTTGTCGTCGTTATCGGCGGTCTCGCTTATGGCGCCTTTATCAATGCGGCCGACAATCTGGCGAAAGCGCACATCGCGTCTGGCTTTCGCTTCTGGGACAACACGGCCGGATTCGACATCAGCCAGACGCTGATCGGCTATTCACCGAGCACCTCGACTTTCGGCCGCGCCTTCTGGGTGGGGTTGCTCAACACGCTGCTGGTCGCTTCGCTCGGCATCGTGCTCGCCACTGCGCTTGGCTTCACCATCGGGATAGCGCGACTGTCGCGAAACTGGCTGGTTGCCCGGCTGGCTGGCGGCTATGTCGAATTGATCCGCAACGTCCCGCTCTTGCTGCAAATCCTGTTCTGGTACAACGCCGTGCTCAAATCGCTGCCGGACCTCCACAGCAGCATTTCGATTTCAGGCGGTGCGTTTCTCAACAATCGCGGATTGTTTTTGCCGCGACCGGAATTTGCTGACAAGTTCGACTATGTCGCGGCCGCGCTCGTATTCGGCATCGTTGCCACGCTTGCAGTCCGCATCTGGGCGCGCCGCCGTCAAGAACGCACCGGCCAACCGCCGCGCACATTATCCTTTGCCTTCGGGCTGATTGTCGTTCTGCCGCTGCTGGTGTTTTTTGCCGCCGGCGCGCCGTTGTCTTTCAGCTTTCCCGAGGTGGGCCGATTCAATATCCGGGGCGGCACCGAAATCCTGCCGGAATTCGCTGCGCTTCTGGTCGCGTTGACGATCTACACCGCCGCTTTCATCGCCGAGGTCGTGCGCGCGGGCATCCTTGCGGTGTCGCAAGGCCAGACCGAAGCGGCGCAGGCGCTTGGATTACGGTCAGGGAGTACGCTTCGGCTCGTAGTGGTGCCGCAGGCGATGCGGGTGATCGTGCCACCCTTGACCAGCCAGTATCTCAATCTGATCAAGAATTCGTCGCTTGCGGTCGCGATCGGTTATCCCGATCTCGTGCAAGTCTTTGCCGGAAGCGTGCTCAACATCACCGGCCAAGCGGTCGAGGTGATCGCGATCACCATGGCCGTCTATCTTTTTCTCAGTCTGGTCACCTCGCTGCTCATGAATCTCTATGGGCGCACGGTCGGCATCGTGGAGCGCTGAACCATGGTTGCGGCAGACCGGATCTATCTGCGCGAAGCGCCGGCAAAGCTCCTGCCGGCGCCGGTGGCCAGCACCGGCGTCGTCGGCTGGGTGCGGGCCAACCTGTTTTCATCGCCGGGAAATATTGCGCTCACCATTATCTGCGCCGCGCTGATCGTGTGGATCGTGCCGCCGTTGCTGCGCTTTTTCTTCTTCGATGCCGTCTGGTCGGGCGCCGATCGGGAAGCCTGCCTGCCGTCCGCACAGAACCCTGAACCGGGCGCGTGCTGGGCTTTCATTCGCGCCTGGTCCTCATATTTCACTTACGGCTTCTATCCGCTGGGCGAACGCTGGCGCGTCGATCTCTTCTTCTTTTTGCTCGCGTTCGGAATTGCCTGGCTGGCTTGGCTTGGCGCGCCGCGCCGCGACATCGGCGCGATCTATTTCTTTATCGTTCTGCCGATCCTGTCTTATGTTCTCTTAAGCGGCGTGCCGATCATCGGTCTACCCGACGTGCCGACCTCACTGTGGGGCGGCATTCTCGTCACTATTGTCGTGGCGACGGTGGGTATCGTTGCCTCGCTGCCGCTCGGTATTTTGTTGGCGCTCGGGCGGCGCTCCGAAATGCCGGCGGTGCGATTGTTCTCAGTCACATTCATCGAATTTGTCCGCGGCGTACCGCTGATTACGGTGCTGTTCATGGCGAGCGTCATGCTGCCGTTGTTTGTGCCCGACCGCTTGGCGCCGGATAAGCTCGTCCGCGCACTGATCGGCGTCGCTTTGTTCGCGTCGGCCTATATGGCGGAAGTGGTTCGCGGCGGATTGTTATCTATCCCGCGCGGCCAATATGAAGCGGCCCAGGCGCTGGCGCTGCCGTACTGGCGCATGATGGCGCTCGTTATCCTCCCGCAAGCATTGCGGGTGACGCTGCCGAATATCGTCAATACCTTCATCGGTCTGTTCAAGGACACGACGCTGGTGTTCATCGTCGGCATTTTCGATTTTCTGCGAACTATCGAAGCGGCGCGCGGCGATCCGCATTGGGCGACGCCGATCACCAGCGTTACCGGCTATGCGTTCGCCGCGGTATTCTACTTCGTTTGCTGTTATGGCATGTCGCGTTATTCACGAAATGTCGAGGCGCGGCTGGCGCGCGCGCATCGTCGCTGAAAGGCATAGCCGATGACAAATCCGTCAAGCGGGACCGACGGCGAAAAGACAGGATGGGCCGTTGAGATCAGCGCCCTGAACAAGTGGTACGGCGATTTCCACGTGCTACGCGACATCAATCTGACGGTCGCGCGGGGCGAGCGCATCGTCATCTGCGGTCCATCGGGCGGTGGCAAATCGACGATGCTTCGCTGCATCAACCGCCTCGAAGACTGGCAGCGCGGCCGTGTCGTCGTCGACGGCAAGGATCTGACCGACGATCCTAAGCAGATCCTCGCGGTCCGTCGCGACGTCGGCATGGTGTTTCAGCAATTCAACCTGTTCCCGCATCTCACGGTGCTGGAAAACTGCACTTTGGCGCCGATCTGGGTACGCCATATGCCGAAGAAAGACGCCGAAGAGCTCGCCATGCGTTTCCTGCGGCGCGTGCGAATACCGGAACAGGCGCAAAAATATCCTGTCCGGCTCTCCGGCGGCCAGCAGCAGCGCGTCGCCATCGCGCGCGCATTGTGCATGAGCCCGAACATCATGCTGTTCGACGAGCCCACCTCCGCGCTTGATCCCGAAATGGTCAAGGAGGTACTCGACACGATGGTGGAACTCGCCGGCGACGGCATCACCATGCTGGTCGTGACGCATGAAATGGGTTTTGCGCGGCAGGTCGCCGACCGGATCATATTCATGGCCGAAGGTCAGATCGTCGAGATAAACGAACCGAAGGCTTTTTTCGAGCATCCACAGCACGAACGCACGCGACTGTTTTTGCAGCAGATCCTGCATTGAGCGCGCTGCGACAGATTAATTAAGCCGCGACCGAAAGATTACGCGCTCGTAATCTTCGGCTCACAGCACATTTCAAAACTTTAACTTGCGTGGCCACGCGCCGTGTCATCTATTTCATTGAGGTGCGACATTTGAGGAGGATCGCCATGTTGAAGCCAGTGATCACTGCGACCGCGCTTATGGCGCTCGCCGGCGCATCATTTGCTTATGCGGAGCACGGTTTTGGCGGCGACCGCGGGTTCGGCGACGGCGGCCCGCGCGCCGAACAGCGGCACCGCCTGAGCGCTGGAGATATTTCCGCCTTTGCCGATGCGCGCATCGCCGCATTGAAAGCCGGGCTGCAGCTCACCCCCGATCAAAGCAAGAATTGGCCGCCGTTCGAGCAGGCGGTGCGCGATCTCGTTCAGCTGCGCATCCAACGCGCGCAAGCGCGCCAAGCCGACGAACAGCAACAGCAGCAGCCGGCGACGCCCTTTGAGCGGCTCTCGCAGCGCGCCGACAATATGGCCAAGACCGGCGCGGCGCTGAAAAAGATCGCCGATGCCGGCACGCCGCTTTACCAGAACCTCAACGACGATCAGAAAAATCGGTTCACGACGCTCGCGCGCATGCTGCGACCCCACCATGGCATGCGTGGCGGCCACGAACACGGCTGGCGCGACGGCCGCCGCGAGCTGAGCCATTTTTCCTGATCGCGCTTAAAAATTACCCGCGCTCGCTGTTCCCCCCCTTCCTGCAGCGGGTGCAAACGGAAGCCGCAGCACCCCCGCTGCGGCTTTCGCGTATCTTTGGCCGCGTGTCGAGCGGGCGGTCAGAACGACTAGAGACTTTCGACGAATTGCACCATGCGCCGCCGCTGATCGGGGTCCGGCAGCGGACCGCGCATCGCGCCGAGATTGTCGGTCATATGCGCCGCATCGGCAGTACCGGGAATGACGGCGGTCACGCGCGGATCGGCCAGTAGATATTTGAGGAAAAACTGCGCCCAGCTTGGCGCGAAGCTCTGCGCCCATTCCGGTACGGGTCGGCCGCGCACGGTGCGGAACAGCTGGCCGCGACCGAGCGGCACCGCGGTGAGCACGGCGGCTTTCACCTCGGCCGCCAGCGGCAGGATGCGCTTCTCCGCCTCGCGATCGTCGATCGAATAATCGATCTGCACAAAGTCCGGTTTTTCGCGCCCGAGCACCGCCTCCACGGCGGGGAAGGCGCCATGGAAGGTCGAAGTGATGCCGATATAGCGGCACACGCCTTGCGTCTTCCAGGTTTTGAAGGCGGCGAGCGA
>CATPBC010000325.1 GCA_955652195.1 uncultured Xanthobacteraceae bacterium
GCCCTGCACCGCGTCCTTGTGATCGATCCACTTCTGGACGGTCGTTTTGATCAGGAGCCAACAGTTCGTCATCAAATGCGCCACGATGCTGGCTCAACGTGGCGTGAGCGTGCGGGTTCCGTTCCGCAGTTTGCTGAAGCGCGCTTATGGCCCCGAACCGACTTGGCACGATGTCTCCTATAAGTCCGCTATCGGGGCGTTAGCGGACGTGATGCGAACATCGGATTTCGTCGGCTGATGACCCATCCCGAAACTTGGCGTCATCATCATGCCTTAGCGTGGGCGGAACCTTCCACGTTCGAGCACGTTCCGCCACCAACTACATTGAAGAGGATGCCATGGATGAAAATCGGCTCGAAGGGACCGCCAAGAACATGGGCGGCAAAGTAGAAGAAGGCTTGGGTCGTGTTACTGGCGACACTAAGATCCAGGCTGAGGGTATCGCAAAACAAGCCGCTGGAACGGCGCAAGATTTATACGGTCAGGCCCGAGATACTGCGGTGGATGTCGCTGCCGCTGCGCGTGATTCGACCGCCTCACTGGAAAAGTGGCTACGACACACTATCGAGACGCAGCCCTATACGACCGCGCTCGTAGCGGTGGGCATCGGTTGGCTTCTGGGCAGAATGCACCGTCCCCTCTGAACTCCAAAAACCTACCGCCGCATCCAGAGCTTAGGTACCAAATGCTGGATGAGCACAGTCGTGGCCTGCCCCCAGCAGCAAGAATCTGCGCCATAGCAGCGAGAATGTTCTTCTTGCGCACTATTCCGGCATAAAGCAACCTCACCAAGGCGCGGACGGTGCAATTGGAGGAGACACGCCTTCACCGACACGACGCTTACAACCCGACTACGGAGATAATGCCATGTCGCTCGGAACCATCCTGCTCATCATTTTGGTAATCATATTACTCGGCGGCTTTAGCGGATTCGGGGGCGGCCCGTTCTATGGGACCGGCTATTACGGTGGCGGCGGGCTCGGTCTCATAATTGTAATCCTACTGATCTTGGTTTTGCTCGGCAGGCTCTGAGTTTGGGCGCTACGGCATACTTCACAGGAGCTGGTCCGCAGATCGAGAACCGCCGAATACAAGCGTAATCAATCGTTGATTGTCAGGCGGGGTTCATCCCCGAACTATGACGCCAAGCGTGGCCCCGAAGTCACACGAAATCTGCTGGCGACCAGTTATCATTCGCGAAGATTGATTCAACCCGGCTTGGACCGTGGGAGATGAAGATATTTGTTCGTGGTGGCATAGTCTTGGTCGCGATGGCAGGGACAGCTGCCGCCAGCGACATCCCGATCAAACCTCTGGTGGCTTATGATTGGACCGGGCTGTATGTCGGCGGCCATATCGGCTATGCCGCCGGCTTTTCCAACTGGTCGGCAACGTCGGCCTCAGTTCCAGCGCCGCCACTAACCGGCTCGCTTGATCTGTTTCAGGGCTACAATTTCAGGACCGGCAGCGGCAGTTATCTGCTCGGCTTGCAGGCCAGCTACAATTACATGTTGCCTTCGGGTGTGGTGCTCGGCGCCGAAGCCGATGTATCGTTTCCGAGCGTGCTCGGCGCTAGCCAGCCGATTGCGTCGCCGCTGAGCGGCCAAGCGATTTACCGCGACGAGGTCGAAATGTCTGGGACAGTGCGCGGCCGCGTCGGTTACGCGCTTGGCCAGTGGTTGTTCTATGCGACCGGCGGCTTCGCGTACAGCCTCGATCAACTGTCACGCACGCAAGTCGCTGGCGCCCCAGCTGGTAGCACAGCTGTGGCGCACACTGTTGAAAATCGGTTCATGGTGCCGCGGTTCGGCGGCGCCGCTGGGGCCGGGATTGAAGTCGCGCTGACGCCGAACTGGGCGGTGCGGCTTGAATATCTGTTTACCGATTACGGTTCGCGCAGCGTTACGTTTCCGGCCGCCACGCAGCTGTTCAACTCCGATCTGGCATTGCACACGTTGCGCCTTGGCTTCGATTACAAGCTCGGCCGTGACGACGTCGATCCGAAAATATTCACTAAAGGCCTCTCCGCACTCGAGCTCGACAAGTTTGCGCTGCATGGACAATTCACCTTCGTCGAGCAATACGCACCGCCGTTCCGCTCGCCCTATGTCGGGCAGAACAGCCTCATCCCGAACCAGGGCCGCGAGGGCTGGGACATCATGTACTTTGCCGGCGTCCGACTCTGGCACGGCGCCGAATTCTGGATTGATCCGGAGATCGATCAGGGTTTCGGCCTGAGCAATACCGAGGGTGTAGCCGGCTTTCCGACCGGCGTATCTTTCAGAGTCGGCGCTTCCGTGCCTTACGCACGGATCCAGCGCGCCTTCGTGCGGCAGACCTTCGATTTCGGCGGCGGCACGCAGAAGGTCGAGGCCGATCAAAATCAGTTCGCCGGCTCAAACACCAAGGACCGGCTGGTGATCACTATCGGCAAATATTCCCTCTCCGACGTGTTCGATCAAAACAAATACGCGCAGAATCCGCGCAAGGACTTCATGAACTGGGCGCTGATCGATACCGGCTCGTTCGACTACGTCGCCGACGCTTGGGGCTATACCTATGCGATGGCTGCCGAATGGTACCACGGCGATTGGACCCTGCGCGGCGGTCTGGCAGACGCGCCCCGCGTGCCGAACAGCACCGACCTCGACCCCACTTTTCGGCAATTCCAATGGCTTGGCGAAATCGAACGCCGCTATGACTTGTGGAGCCATCCGGGGAAGATCGCGCTGACCGGCTTTATCACTCGCGCGCGACTTGGCGATTTCCAGGACGCGATCCAATTGGCGCAAATGACCGGCGGTCCTGCCGATATTACGGCCGTGCGGCGGTACAGGACCCGGAGCGGTTTGGGCGTCAATGTTGAACAGGAGATCACATCTGACCTCGGCGTTTTCGCACGCGCGGGCTTCGCCAGCGGCAATGTCGAGACGGATGCTTATACCGATGTCGACTCCGCCTTGGCGGCCGGCCTTTCGCTCAAAGGCAAACAATGGGGCAGGCCGGACGACACGTTCGGCTTCGCCGGCATGGTCAACGGCATTTCCAAGGCGCGGCAGCAATTTCTCAATGCCGGCGGGCTCGGCATCCTGGTCGGCGACGGTAGGCTGCCGCATCCTGGCCTCGAGCAAATCGTCGAAACCTATTATGAGTTCCCGCTGTTCGCCACGAAGGTCACGTTCGATTACCAGTTCATCGTCAATCCGGCCTATAACCGCGACCGCGGCCCGGTCTCGGTAATCGGCGCGCGTGTGCAGGCGGAGTTCTGATCGCGAGTGCGACCGACGATTTCTCAGGACAGACGGCGCAGCTCTCACAGTGAACGCCGAAACGGCGAGTGAGCTCATGATCTTCAGAGGCGGAAAAGATCATTCGCCACGATGGTGCGGAAAGAGGGCGAGCCGGACGAATGGGCCCTCCGAACCGAACGCTATCGCCGCTGCGGGAATTTGGTCGCACTGCCGTGATCGATCAGCGAGGTGATCGATGACAACTGTGATCGATCACAGGCGCCGCCAAGTTCGTGAGGCCA
>CATPBC010000326.1 GCA_955652195.1 uncultured Xanthobacteraceae bacterium
AATCGGGGGGTGACCCTTCCTCCGAGATCAGCTTGAGAGATGCCTGACATGGCTCAAGCGGCATCCGGCATGTAGGCGGCGCGAAGCTCAATCAGGCTCTGGTACGGAACGTGAGAACCTAGACGGCGATGCCAAGGGAAAGGCACAAGCGGCACCAACCGCGAGGCCGAAAGTACCGATGCGCCGCGGTTTAGGGGCGGACTGCTTCGTAGTAGCGATGAAGCGGGTGTAATGCCCGTGGAGCGAAGGGAGCAGGCCATCGCCATTTGGATCGGGTCAACCGGCAACGGGAGGAGCCCGATGCTCAATGGAAGGCGGCAGCCTTCGTGCGGTGGCACGAGCCGTATGAATCGAGAGATTCACGTACGGATCTATGAGGGGCTCGGGGCGAAATTCCCCGGGCCTACTCGGCATCACGTCATTTCGACTGTGCGTGACGCACTTCCGGTTTACTCCTGACTTCGGACATATCGGTGCAGCGCACTAACTGCCGCGACGGGCCATCAGTGAACATTCGCGACTTGACCTTTCCCCAAAACAGGCAGCCGCCTAGGCGGAGGTTCTGTCCGCCATTGTGCCGGATAATATTAAGCGCTCAACGCCACGGCGAAACGGTGGCGATATTCACCGGGCGACGAGCCCACCACACGATGAAACACTTTGCGGAACGAGCTGGGGTCTTCGTATCCGATCGCCCAAGCGATCTGCTCGATCGTCTTTTTGGTGAATTCGAGCATCTCTCGTGCCTTGCCGACGCGCAGGCGTTAGCAATACTCGGTAGGCTTGAGACCCGTCGCCTTGTGAAAACGTCGCAGGAAGGTGCGCTCTTCGAGGCCGCTCGGAGCCAATACAAACTGCTAGGAGGGAAAACAGCAAGCGGTGCAGTCAATGCGACAAATAGACATGCAATCAGCAAGTAGCCCGCACGCGCTGCAAAAATGTTGCTTGCGAGCCTCTGCCGCCTTCTTTGGCGTGGTCATCCAGCATAGCGCATAATTCGTGCGGCGCATTAGCAGCCCGGCCTCTCGTTATTTCCCAATCTTAGTCTCACAACTGTTGCACTTCTGCTGTGGGGTTAAGCTGACCTTTCGCTAATTGGCTTTCAACCCCTCTTGCACATCGAAGGTCGATTGACCTCCAATACGCTTTTAGGATTGGCAGTGATGAGCCCACTCAGCGAAGACAAGCTGGTCTCTTTTTTGGCAGAGATCCAGTCTGATATCCGACAGATTAAGTCAGACTTGCAAGCGCTTCTAATGCTTCTGAAACAACAAGAGAAGGCGACGAATCCTGCGTCGTTCTCTGATGGCGACCACCTGGCGGAGCCCGCTGAGAGCGGGCAGTCAGCCTCGCCTGAAGACGTACTTCGCTATCTGCGAGAGACACGAGGAGAGGATCATATGGGAGAATAGTCACCGGCACAGGATGCCGAAAGCGTGATAGCCAATGTCCCTATGGGTCAGAGTCATCCGCTCACGCGCCGGTCGTCCATATCATTGGCGACTTCTTCGCAGATAGTGGCCAATTGCAGTAGTTCTTTTATAGCAGAAGAATCTTCTTCCTTTTTGGCCTGTTCCAGGTATTTCGCCGCTTGTTCTCGCAAATAGTCTGAGTGTTCAAACATAGCCAACACCCTGTCGTTAGTCATCAGCGTGCTGATGGCCTCTGTTCTCATTCTGTAGGTGACCTGTTGCCTGTTCGAGGCTCGACAGCGATCTAGCGCTGTTCTGGAAGGGCAATAGCACGTTACGCTTCGAGGCTCTTTCTCTTCGAGTTATGGTGTTGGATATTTACACACACGATCGCGGCTCTTGTAAGTTTGTAAATCTGGTGGGTAATAACTCCAATGCTTTGAGTCTTCGGCGGCTGACGGTGCTGAATTAATTGGATTGCGGTCGCCGCCCGTACAAAGATGGCGCGCAGAAAAGCTAGCGAAGTTCGAGTGTTGCAGAGAACCTCAGCTCTCGTATCTGGTCTTGCCGCGCCGGTTCGTATCGAGTGGCAAGTCCATAAAAAGGGGCTGGTGAGCGCGTTGCGAACAGGCTTGGCGTGGGCAGACGTGGCAATTGATGCCGATGCGGCTGAAAATGCGCTCGTCGTCGAGGTTAAAGGCCGCTGCGTAGCTAAGCTTTTTGGCATGCTGCAGCTCACAACCGAGCGAGACGGCGAGACGATGGTCCTGCGTCTCAAAATTGACCATAGGGCGATCGACAGTGCGGCTGATTGTAAAGAAGCGGTCGCCGTCCGGCAGTTCGACAAATTGCGGAATGATAACGCCAGCCAGTCGGAAGGCCATATGCACCTTCCACACCGGGCAGGCGCCGCCATATTCGGCGAGGTGGAACGAGGTGGAATTGAAGCGTTTAGTAACATTTCCTGCTTTATCGACGCGCAGGAAAAAGAATGGCACACCCTGGGCGCCTGGCCTCTGGAGCGTGGTCAGCCGGTGACAGGTCTGTTCGAACGAGACCCCGAAGCGCGCAGCGAGGCGGTCAATATCGTACCACATCGACTCGGCTTCACGCAGGAACGGTTCGTATGGCATGAGGAACGCGGCCGCGAAGTAATTAGCGAGCTCGACATGACAACGCGCGAGGCTCGTTCCCGTTTTGATTTTGCCCCCTGCGGTCAGCTTATTAAGTAAATCCTGGAGCTCGATCAGGCACACCACATGTGCGAGTTGGAAAAGCACATTCGAATAATCGAGCGCCTCGGATAGATAAACGACGCGATTTTCCTTGTCATAGACGCGAAGGGCCTGCGTCATCTCCTCCGTGGCGCGACGCTTGATGCGAATGCCGTGCGTGTTGAGGAGCCGCGCCTTAAGCGTGGCATACATGTCGTCAGGTTCGCTGGACTCGATCGCGCGCAGTGCCTCG
The DNA here is from genome assembly GCA_955652195.1 of uncultured Xanthobacteraceae bacterium. GTDB lineage: Bacteria > Pseudomonadota > Alphaproteobacteria > Rhizobiales > Xanthobacteraceae > BOG-931. The sequence goes on from CATPBC010000326.1 coordinate 2,880, forward strand.
GCGGCGATTTCAAGATCGTGGAAATAGTTTGAATTGTCTCGGAAAAAATCGTGCACCACGGCTTCGGCCGAAGTGGCGAGCAAGCGATCGCTTGTCACGCTGCCCTCACGCATCAGGCGTTCGAGGGTGTTACGATGAACGCCGTAAAGGTAGAGGAACTGCTCCACTAATCGCGGCGCATGATCGATGGCCGCGCGCAGCTCTATAAGATCCGGCGCAGCTGAGAACATCGGGTCTTTGATGACGCTGCGTAGCTCAGCGAGCAGATTTGAGGTTTTGTCGGTAACAATGTCACGCCAGTCGACGCCGTAATGGTCCGCCACGGCCATCAGAACGCGTAGCGAGAGACTCCGTTCGTTATTCTCAAGCAGGTTCACGTAACCTGGGCTGACCCCGAGCACTTTGGCCATCTCGGCCTGGGTCTGGTGGCGCTCGCGCCGAAGTTGCCGAAGCTGCGGTCCCACGAAGGTCTTTGTCATAACCCGAACCTTACAAAATTACAAAACTGACACTCTTGTTTGAAAACATACAACACGCCAACCCGAAAAGAAAAGAGCTGCCGCAATCTTGCGCGTTAGTCCACCAGCAGAACACGCGAAAAAGCCGAGTACGGGCAAGGAAACCAGCCACAAACAGGGAGGCGTGACGATGATTCGCAGAATTTTGATCCTTGGCGCGTCGTACGGATCCCTGTTCAGCACCAAACTTC
>CATPBC010000327.1 GCA_955652195.1 uncultured Xanthobacteraceae bacterium
CTGCCCGACAAGGCGATCGACGTCATCGACGAATCCGGGGCCGCCCAGATGCTGCTGCCGGAGAGCCGGCGCAAGAAGACGATCGGCCTGAAGGAGATCGAGACCACGATCGCCACCATGGCGCGCATTCCGCCCAAAGCGGTCTCCAAGGACGACGCCGAGGTCCTCAAGAACCTCGAAGAGACGCTCAAGCGCGTGGTCTACGGCCAGCACAAGGCCATCGAGGCGCTGGCGGCTTCAATCAAGCTGGCCCGTGCCGGCTTGCGCGAGCCGGAAAAGCCGATTGGCTGCTACCTGTTCTCGGGCCCGACCGGCGTCGGCAAGACCGAGGTGGCCAAACAGCTTGCCGCGACGCTCGGCGTCGAGCTGATCCGCTTCGACATGTCGGAATATATGGAGCGCCACACCGTGTCGCGGTTGATTGGCGCGCCGCCCGGCTATGTCGGCTTCGATCAAGGCGGACTCCTCACCGACGGCGTCGATCAGCATCCGCATTGCGTGCTGCTCCTTGACGAAATCGAGAAGGCGCATCCGGATCTGTTCAACGTGCTCCTGCAGATCATGGATTACGGCAAGCTGACCGATCACAGCGGCAAGCAGGTCGACTTCCGCAACGTCATCCTGATCATGACCACCAATGCCGGCGCCTCCGACATGGCGCGGGCCGCGTTCGGCTTCACGCGCACCAAGCGCGAGGGCGACGACCTGGAGGCGATCAATCGAATGTTCGCGCCGGAATTCCGCAACCGGCTCGACGCCATCATCACCTTCGCGCATCTATCGCCCGAGATCCTCGCCATGGTGGTCGAGAAATTCGTGCTGCAGCTCGAGGCACAACTCGCCGACCGCGACGTCACCATCGAGCTGAGCGACGAAGCCACGAAATGGCTGATCGCCAACGGCTACGACGAGCTTATGGGCGCCCGGCCGATGGCGCGGGTGATCCAGGAGCACATCAAGAAGGCGCTCGCCGACGAGGTGCTGTTCGGACGCCTCAAGACCGGCGGCCACGTGCGGGTCGTTGTCGTCACCGACGAGGCCGGCAACAGCAAGCTCGGCTTCGAATATCCGGACGGCCCAGTGAAGCCGCGCCCGGAAAAGCTGCCGGAGCCGCGCCGCGCCAAAGCGAAGCGGCGCTCTTCGCCGAAACGTAAGCCGCCAGGCGGTGGCGGTGGCGACGACACGCCGTCGCGCCCCGGCACTGTCCCGAACGTGCCCCTTGTCAAAGTGTGAGGCACGCGGCTCCGGAGATCAGTCTGATCTCATTTGAACTGTCGATGCTGCCGCAATTGGTGCGCGTGATCGTGCAGCCCGAAACCCTCTTGCGTTTGCCCCACTTATCGACGCGGAAAATCTGTTCAGACAACCGGAAGTCAGCTCTAACTTGCAGCAACGGTCAGTAAATGTCGCCGATGGCATCTGTGGTTTGACTGAACGGCGGAACGATCCTCAGATGGCAAAACCATTTCCGAGTAGCGAGCCAGCGTGGGGTTTACGGGCTTATCTCATCTTGATCGGATGCGCCGCTGACCATCAAACTGTAACTTATGATGCTCTTGCTCGTCGTATAAAACGTGGCGGCCCAAATCTTTTGACCAAGCCATTGGCCCTTATCACGCGATGGTGCCAACACCACAGCTTACCGGCGCTTGCTTCCTTGGTTGTTGAGCAGGCGACCGGGCTACCTGCTCCGGGTTTCGATGCTGTTAGCAGAGACGAGGTTCCTCGTGAGCAAGAGCGGGTTTGGGCATTTGACTGGTATGCGATTTTCCCGCCAACACTCGAAGAGTTGGCAGAAAACTAAACTGGCCACTACATAAATGAACAGGTGAACCACCAGATGAGCTAGACACTCTCATAAATTGCCAACCCAAATGTCGGACGCTTCCGGTCCAATCGGCTGAGCTCGCGGCCGAGCTAGAGCGGTGCAAGGTGAATTATGGGACCAGTACGCGCGCGTGTGCGCGCGCGCGTACTGGGGTGTTACTCGATTTGCAATGGCAACCTCGCCGTCGGTCGCATTAAATCAACCCAATCTGCGGCGGCGACGCAAAGACCGACCGCTCTGCGGTGCCAAAACTCGAGCGGGCGGGACTTGTGTGGTCAGGGTCGAGTTCGGGAAGACGCGCTGCCGCTTTCATGGTGGGTTGTCGACGGGCCCAAAAACAGAAGCTGGGCGGGCCCGGATTGCAGAAGCACAGCGTCGGCGCTGGCGTGCATACCGCGAGGGGCGCCAAGAGAGGGGCGCCAGCTGACCTTGCTGGCGAGACGCAAGGCGTAAGACTGAGGGACACCTATGGTCGGTCGCCTGCCTCCGGCATTTCCATATTCGACATGTCGAATTTTGGCATCTCGAAATTCGGAATCCCGTAGTCCGGCAAGCTAAACGGGGAGGCGACGCGCTTCGCGGTCTTGGCTTTGGTGGCGGCAGTAGTGGTTTCTGTCATGACACTTAATCCTTTAGAGGGCGGATTTGGGTAGACCTCCCGACACCGCCCTCAACGCCGGATTTCGGTAGAGAGCAAAGTGATTCAGTTCGGCCCTCGCTGTAACTTAGACGCCATCGTCGCGTTCGTCGGCTGAGTGATTCTCTTGACGCATTCCTCCGGGCTGGAAAAAGGTCCAGAAAAGAGGTTGCCGTCAGCCTCAATTCCGTACCAACCGGGCTTGATGCCGCGCATGTCGGATTTGGTTTCACCGATGTAATAGGGAACGGTCGCTCCGACGCTCGAATTTCTGTGGCTTTCGCCTGGTTCTTGCATGGCTTTCGCCTTTCCGTGAGAGTCAGGAATCCGGTGAGCGATGTTTCCGAATGCCCAAGTCCGAAATGTCAACAACGACCGCTCATGACACTCGCTTCTTCCCGAACAAGGCTATCTCACTTGAGCGCAGCTGACTTCGGTGCCATCAACAGCGCGTAGCAGGCGTCCGCAAGGGCGGAGCTCGGGTACGTTTCACCCGGCAGCGTCACGAACTCCTTGGGGAAGTCCTCCGTGCGATTCCACGCGTCGACCTTCGAAATCGCGACAGTCTTCGCCGCGGCATCAGGTTGTGCGCGGAATTTGTCGGCGCACACGGGCGCCAGCGCCGCTACCACCTCCAGCTTGGACTGCTCTTTCGCCATCTTGTCGGCCGTGCTGCCTAGCGACCAGCCGCCCCAGTTGAAGCCAACAACAATCGTTGCGACCGCGCCGACGGCTGCGCCTTGCAGCAGCCGCTTCAGCGATTCTGCTTGAAGGATTGAAGGTACTTGCAGGGTATATTCTTTCGCCCGACATGCTTCGGGAGCGAGGCCGCGGACACCCGGATGGGTTCCGGTCGCGATGCAACTTTAGTTGGAGCGTTATTGTGCCAACCGACGGCACCAGGGCTGCCAGTATGGTATCGGGGACTTCGGTGGGTCGCCGATTTTCGTGCAGCTCTCGGACAAGCATCCGCTTGCCAGCACCTTATTACGTGGGGCGCCGGAATGCAAAGCACAATGGCGGATCGAAAAATTATGTGCTGGTCCGAGTCGAGGGCGTGGCACGTACCCGACCAGTCAACCATCTGGTCCTGACGACCCTCCGGAAGTTCCGGAAGTTAACCGCTGCGTTCTTAGTGAAAATACGTCCGTCGATCTCAAAGTGAGTTAATTAAGGCCGGGGCCCTACTTTCAGTTCGGACCTCCGGCCTCCACGAGAAAATCGGTCTTAATAATTGTTCGGAGCTATATCGTGACATGGGGATGGTGAGATCAAATAGCGAGCCTGGACACAGGCTGGTTCTGATATGTCGCATGCTTCACATTGTTCTCGACATCGAGCCAAAAAGGGCGCATCGCTGAATCGGTCGGTGCGCGCACGGGCGCGACCGGTCCCAAGCACGAAAACTGATCTTTAGTCCCGCAACAGCCGGTTGGGAAGATCCATGACCATTCCGATCGCAGCGACCGGAAGGGAATTACAACGCTCCAACCGACACGCGGCGTCGCGCGAAACGGGCATCTGGAAGGATTATGCGAAAACAAAGGTCGAATTAGCGGCGGCTCTTTTGCGCGAACGGGAATTACTGCGCGAGAAGAGCGCACTGTTGCAGCGCCAATATGTTGGCGCAGGAGTTCGAGCACCGGCTCCTCAACAGCTTGCAAGTGATCGTAAGCCTGCTGTCATTGCAAAGCCGCGCCGCCACAACGGTCGAAGCCGCCGCCCAATTGAGTATTGCGGCCGAGCGTGTGGCGGCGTTTGGACGCGTGCATCGACGCTTGCATCTCCTCGATCATCAGAAGAGCGTTGGGTTCAAGCCATATCTCCAGCACTGTGGACCCGGGCTGAGACACGCCGAAATGCTGTCGATCGCAAACCTAATTCTAGCGCCACAAGTAGAGCAGACGTTCGGCGCAAAGAAGGAGTGTGTAGCGTGGATGCTATCCTATTAGAGGCGGATGGCCGCGGGTCGTTCACGTTCACATTTTCCTCGTCGCGCGGAGAGCTATCTGGCCGCGTGAACGTAGGAACCGAAGGTCCTCCGGACGGGCGGTCGACCGCAGACAAAGACCAACCCGGCAGTTCGCAAGAGGGGAGTAGCTTCAATGTGCGACTACAGTCTGGATTTCGTTGCATCCCGACCGGCAAAGGTCGGCGACAAGTTAGTGACGACGAGGTTTAAAAACTCTGTCACTCGTGGTTTCGCAGCGGTCGAAGAGCCAACCGTAGCAGTGTGCCTGCTTCCCGGCACGGAGGTCGCCTTCGAGAAGGAAGTGA
>CATPBC010000328.1 GCA_955652195.1 uncultured Xanthobacteraceae bacterium
GCATGCAGGGCGCCGCGGGCGAAAATCATCCGATCTTCGGCCCGGTGCGTGAGTTCGACGCGCTCCGCCGGACCGGCAAAGATCACTGAATGCTCGCCGACCACCGTGCCGCCGCGCAGCGAAGCAAAGCCGATATCGCCGGCACCGCGCGCGCCGGTCATGCCGTCACGGCCGCGCACCGAATGCTGCGCGAGATCGATGCCGCGGCCCTCCGCCGCCGCGCGGCCGAGCATCAGCGCGGTGCCCGATGGCGCATCGATCTTCTTGCTGTGATGCATTTCGACGATCTCGACGTCGTAATCGTCGTTGAGCGTCTTAGCCACGCGCTTTACCAGCGCCGCAAGCAGATTGACGCCGAGACTCATATTGCCGGATTTGACGATGGTTGCCCGGTTCGCCGCCTTGGCGATCACCGCCTCTTCTTCGGCGGAATGCCCGGTGGTGCCGATGACGTGGACGAGCCCAGCCTTCGCCGCCAACTCCGCAAAGACCAGCGTCGCCGCCGGTATGGTGAACTCGATCAGGACGTCAGCGGCCTGCAACAGCGGCGCGACATCGCCGGCAACGGCGATGCCGTTACGGCCGAGTCCCGCCAATTCGCCGGTGTCGCGGCCGATCACGGCCGAATCCGGAGCATCGACCGCTCCGGCAAGCGTGACGCCCTTCGTCGCCGCGACGGCATGAATGAGGGTCCGCCCCATGCGCCCGCCGGCGCCAGCGACTACCACCCGCAGATCGGAATTTGCCGCGGACATCGATGCGGACATGAAAGCTGCTCCAATCGAGCCGGGATATAGCCGGGCGTAACAGGGCCAGCAACATAGCAAGCATTTACGGCGCGGACGTCAGGACGGTTAGCCGTGGGCCGGGTTCAAAATTGCGGCCCGTCATAACCCTCGATAACGACGATATCGGCCTCGGCTTTACCTTCACGAATTTGCTTGGCGGCGCGATAGTTCGGCGAATGATAGCAAGCAAGCGCCGCCTCGTAGCTTGGAAATTCCAGCACCACGATCCGGCCGCGCGCCTTGCCTTCCATGACTTCCTGACGGCCGCCGCGCACGAGATAGCGGGCGCCGAATTCGCCGAATGGCGCCTGGTTAGCCGTCAGATAAGGCTTGTAACCTTCCGCGTCCCTTACATCGATCTGGCCGATCCAGTAGCCTTTTTTTCTGGCGGGTGGCGGCGGCGCAGGTGATGCCGGCTGCGGGCCGTCATAACCTTCAACGACGACGAAATCGCACTCCGAATGCGCCAACCGCAGCGGCCGCGCGCGCTGATATTCCGCGGAGCGATAGCAAGCGAGCGCCGTCGCATAATCCAGAAACTCGCGCAGCACACAGCGGCCGCGGGCGCGGCCTTCAACCACTTGCATTTGGCCGCCGCGCACTAAAGCGACGCCGCGATATCTTTCGTGCGCCGGCGGCGTTGCCGCCATGTAGGCCTTGTAACCTTCCGGATTGCTGATATCGATTTGCGGGATCCAATAGCCTTTGGGCATCGCCTCTGCGTCCCCTTCGCGATTTTATTTTTGTACGACCGCGCCCGCAATCTCTGCCACGATCGCTTCGGCCGCGGCTTTTGGATCGGCTGCCGCAATGATCGGACGACCGACTACGAGATAGTCCGCGCCGGCGGTGATCGCCGCGGCGGCGGTGGCAACCCGCTTTTGATCGCCGGCGTTGGCGCCCGCCGGCCGGATACCCGGCGTCACTAATCTTAATCCATCGCCGACAATGCGGCGCAGATTGGCGGCTTCTTCGGGCGAACAGACAAGCCCATCGACGCCGATGTCGCGCGCCTGCGCGGCGCGGCGGGCGGCGAGGTCGCGCACGGTCGTCGCATAGCCGGCGTTTTCCAGATCTGTGTCATTGAGCGAGGTGAGCACGGTGACGGCGAGAATACGCAAACCGCCTTCGCGCGCGTTCACTGCCGCCTCCATCACCTGCGGGTAGGCATGCACGGTGAGGTAGGTTGCGCCGAGCCGCCCGACGCTTTTGACGCCCGCCACGACCGTATTGCCGATGTCATGGAGTTTCAGATCGAGGAAAACGCGCTTGCCCGACTGCGCGAGCTTTGGCGCATAATCGAGCCCGCCGGCAAAGGCCAGCTGATAGCCGATCTTGTAGAACGATACGGCATCGCCCAGGCGCGCGACCAAGGCTTGCGCCGCGTCGATCGACGGCACATCCAGCGCGACAATCAGGCGCTCGCGCGGCTCCATCTCGGCTCCTTCGGCATGCTTAAGCCTTAACTCATCATCCCGGCTAATTCGATCAGCCGCCGCAGCGATGTTTTTAGCGCCGCGGCAAGCGCTTCATCTTTTAAATTATCCATATCATCGAATGCGAGTTCGGCGCGGGGCACGCTGACCTGTTCCGGGATCACCAAAGCGCCGCAGCCGAGCTCGAGGATTTGCCGCAGCGCCATCAATGAACGAATGCCGCCCCCACCGCCGCTCGTTGCCGAGCCAAGCGCAAACACGCGGCCCTTGAAAGCGGCATAGGTCGGCTCGCCGCGTTCGCGCACGCGCGACACCCAGTCGATGGCGTTCTTTAAAAGTGGCGTCACCGAGGCGCTATATTCCGGGCTGGTGATGAAGATGCCGCGATGCGCCGTCAGCGCCTGCTTGAGCTTGACCGCCGCCGCGGGCAGCGCGGCGCCGCCCGCCAGATCGGCATCGAATAGCGGCAATTCGTAGTCCTCGAGCGAAATTCGCGTGACGTCGGCGTCAAGCAGCGCCAGCTCTTTGGCGGCGAGTGCCGCCAGCCGCGCATTGTGCGAGCCGCTGCGCAGCGAACCGGGAATGACGAGAATCCGTGGAGCGGGCATGAACAGCGAGTCTCAGATAATCGGATGATGTCAGACTGCGGAGATTGGCTTTCTGACTTTCGTTACCTGAGATCGGTTTTCCGATAAACCCACACTCGCGCCGGCGGAATGTTCATCCAGATGCGCTCGGAGGCTTCCACGGAAAACCCGCCAAGCCGTTTCGGCAACGGCGCGGCGACCGAATAGGTGAATTGCACGAACGGTGCGCCTGGCACCATAAGATCGAAGGCGTCGCGGATGAGCCGTAAGCGCAGCGTGATTGGCTTGGTGATCAGCGGCAAGCCGGAGACGAATGCGGCGGCGGGTTGCAAGAGCAAGGCGTCGAGCAGCCGGCGCATGCTGTAGGCATCGCCCTGCACCAAGGTGGCTTCCGGATAACGCGCGCGCAGAATTCGGCAGAACGCGGGATTCGATTCCACCAGGACAAGCCGCGCAGGATCGACGCCGGCCTCGACCAGCGCCTCGGTCACCGGACCGGTTCCGGGACCCAATTCTACGACAGGGCCGGCCGATTGCGGATCGACGTAGCGGGCCATGGTGCGCGCCAGTATTTTCCCGGATGGCGTCACCGCGCCGGTCGATAACGGCCGCTCGAACCACGAACGAATGAAACGCACTTCGTCGTCGAGCCGAATTCCGCGTTTGAGTTCGAAGCGTTTTATCTGCTGTTCGATCTTGCGGCCGATGCCGTTGCGCTTTTGTTCGAACAGCCGAATTTGGTGTTCGATCTTGCGCTCGATGAGAGTCTTCCTGACTTCCAGGAGGCGAAGCTGCCGCCCAATTCTTCGTTCGAATGATTGCAGGGCCGGCAATGGCATGACACCCACGCGACAAAATATTCCAGTTATTTAAGCCATTCGAATCGTAAAAACCATACGGGTATTCAAGCAGCGCCGGCGCGGCCGCCGAGTCCGTCAAGGAACTCTTTGACCTTGCCGAGGAATCCGGAGGACTCCGGCTGCGTTTCGCTGGATGATAGGCGTTCGAATTCCGCTAACAATTCCCGCTGCTTCTTGGTGAGCTGCTGCGGGGTTTCGACAACGACCTGGACGTACATGTCGCCGCTCTGGCGCGACCGCAGTACCGGCATGCCCTTGCCGCCTAAGCGGAAGCGTCTGCCGGATTGCGTGCCCTCGGGCACCTTCACTTTGGTCTTGCCGCCGTCGATGGTGGGCACTTCGAACTCACCGCCGAGCACCGCCGTCACCATGGAAACCGGGACGCGGCAGTGCAGATCGGCGCCATCGCGCTGAAAGAACGGATGGCCGCCGATCGAGAGAAAGATATAGAGATCGCCCGGCGGACCGCCGCGCACGCCGGCTTCGCCCTCGCCGGCGAGCCGGATGCGGGTTCCGTCCTCGACGCCGGCTGGAATATTCACCGCCAGCGTGCGCTCGCGCGTGACCCGGCCGGAGCCGCCGCATGATGCGCATGGCGTGTCGATCGACTGGCCGCGGCCGTGGCAATTCGGGCAGGTACGCTCCAGCGTGAAGAAGCCCTGGGCGTGTCGCACCCGGCCGTGGCCGCCGCACATCGGACAGGTCTTCGGCTTGGTGCCGGCCTTGGCGCCGGAGCCGGAGCAGGCCTCGCAGGTCACCGGGGTTGGAATGCGGATTTGCGCATTCTTGCCGGTGAATGCTTCCTGCAGCGTGATCTCCATGTTGTAACGCAAATCGGCGCCACGCTCGCGGCCGCTGCTGCGCCCGCGCCCGGCAGACATGCCGAAAATGCCTTCAAACAGATCGGAAAACGTCGTGCCGAAATCGGCGCCGAATCCGGCCGGCCCATTGCCCATGCCGTGCTCAAATGCGGCATGACCAAAACGGTCATAAGCGGCGCGCTTGTCCGGATCCTTTAGGACCTCATAGGCCTCGTTGATTTCCTTGAAACGATGCTCGGCCGTCCTGTCGCCGGGATGACGATCCGGATGGCACTGCATCGCCTGCTTGCGAAATGCGGCCTTGATGTCGCCGTCGCTGGCAGTGCGGTCAACCTCCAAGGCCTGGTAATAGCACCGCTTGGCCATCCATCAGTCCTCACCCGGGCGATATCCGGCTATCGACGAACGAGCACCCCCGTTTGGTGTCCGGGGGTGCCATTCTGTCAATCGCGATGGCATCTGACGCCCTCGCCGCCTTTAAGCAGACTTTTTGTTCTTTTTGTCGTCGTCGACTTCGGTGAACTCGGCATCGACGACGTCCTCTTCTTTCTTGCCATCGCCACCGGCACTGGCGCCGCTGGCGCCGCCAGCCTGCTGCTCCGCAGACTGCTTGTACATCGCCTCGCCGAGCTTCATCGAAGCCTGCGCCAGCGCATTGGCCTTGGCCGTGATCGCGTCGGAGTCGCTGCCCTTTAAGGCCTCCTTGAGGTCGGCGATGGCGTTCTCGATCACGCGGCGATCGGCATCGCCGACTTTCGAACCATGCTCGGCCAGTGCCTTCTCGGTCGAGTGGACCAGCGCCTCGGCATGGTTCTTGGCCTCGACCTGCGCTTTGCGCTTCTTGTCTTCTTCGGCATGCGCTTCGGCATCCTTGACCATCTTCTGGATGTCGGCTTCGGACAGGCCGCCAGACGCTTGGATGCGAATCTGCTGCTCCTTGCCGGTGCCTTTGTCCTTGGCCGAGACATTGACGATGCCGTTGGCGTCGATGTCGAAAGTGACCTCGATCTGCGGCACGCCGCGCGGCGCCGGCGGAATGCCGATCAAGTCGAACTGGCCGAGCATTTTGTTGTCGGCCGCCATTTCGCGCTCGCCTTGGAAGACGCGGATCGTTACTGCGGTCTGACCATCTTCCGCCGTGGAGAACACCTGGCTCTTCTTGGTCGGGATGGTGGTGTTGCGATCGATGAGCCGCGTGAACACGCCGCCAAGCGTTTCAATGCCGAGCGACAGCGGCGTCACGTCGAGCAGCAACACGTCCTTGACGTCGCCTTGCAGCACGCCGGCCTGGATCGCCGCGCCCACCGCCACGACTTCGTCGGGGTTGACGCCCTTATGCGGCTCCTTGCCGAACAACTGCTTGACGATCTCCTGGACCTTCGGCATGCGCGTCATGCCGCCGACCAGGACGACTTCGTTGATCTCCGCCGCCGACAGGCCGGCATCCTTAAGCGCCAGCTTGCAAGGCTCGATGGTCTTCTGAATGAGATCGTCGACCAGCGCCTCGAATTTGGCGCGGGTCAATTTCATTGTCAGATGCTTCGGCCCGGTCGCATCGGCCGTGATGAACGGCAGATTGATTTCGGTCTGGGTCGTTGAAGACAGCTCGATCTTTGCCTTCTCGGCAGCCTCCTTGAGGCGCTGCAGCGCGAGCTTGTCGCGGCGCAGATCGATGCCCTGCTCCTTCTGGAATTCGTCGGCGAGATAATTGACCAAGCGCATGTCGAAGTCTTCGCCGCCGAGGAAGGTATCGCCGTTGGTCGACTTCACTTCGAATACGCCATCGCCAATTTCCAGAATCGAAATATCGAACGTACCGCCGCCAAGGTCATAGACCGCGATGGTGCCGGTCTTGCTCTTGTCGAGACCGTAGGCGAGCGCCGCCGCCGTCGGCTCGTTGATGATGCGCAGCACTTCGAGGCCGGCGATCTTGCCGGCGTCCTTGGTGGCCTGGCGCTGGGCGTCGTTGAAATAAGCGGGAACGGTGATGACCGCCTGCTCGACCTTAGTGCCGAGATAGGCTTCGGCCGTTTCCTTCATTTTCTGCAGCACGAAAGCGGAAATCTGCGAGGGCGAATAGGTTTTGCCTTCAATCTCCACCCAAGCGTCGCCGTTCGAGGCGCGCGAAATTTTGTATGGAACGAGCTTCTTGTCCTTTTCCACCATCGGGTCGTCGTAACGACGGCCGATCAGACGCTTCACCGCGAAAATCGTGCGTTCGGGATTGGTGACCGCCTGGCGTTTCGCCGGCTGGCCGACCAGGCGCTCGCCCTCGTCCGTAAAAGCGACAATGGATGGCGTCGTGCGCATCCCTTCAGCGTTCTCGATGACCTTCGGCGTCTTGCCTTCCATTACGGCGACGCAGGAATTGGTCGTTCCGAGATCGATACCGATGACCTTAGCCATGGTCCTAAATCCTCTCCTTTGCGGCAGGTCGGGCTGGCCCATCAGAGGCGCCCTTAAGTCCGACCCCCTTATTCACACATCGCCCCGGCGGTCCGAAACGGGCTGCGCGAGGCGATTTCCCTTGGCTCATATAGGAGGGCATCATCGCGCTGCAAGGCAGGATTGTCCGTGCCGACCAGCGTTTCCCGCGACCGACGAGCCGGGATAGTGCACTAGCTGCGGCGGGGATGAACCGGGCATAGATTTTTGCCTGTGGCGTGCTTCACCGCGAGCGCCTTGATAGTCGCGACCTTAGACCAAGACGGTGTTCACAAGCCGTAAAGATCCCATGAAGGGGAGCACATGATGGGGCGCACACCGAAGGGCCACACATGAACTTGCTAATCGGCGGCTCGGGACTGCGGCTTTATCCGGAATATTTCAGCCGCAATGCACAGCTCACCGCACTTGCGGCGATCCGCAGCGTGCTTGCGGACGCGCCGCTCTATAAGCCGCGCATGCTAAAGTCCGGCCGACCGATGTCCGTTGGCATGTCAAATTGCGGTCCGCTCGGCTGGATTTCGGACGAGCGCGGTTATCGCTATGAGAGCACCCATCCGCAGAGCGGACAGCCGTGGCCCGCGATTCCGGACCTGCTGCTGCGGTTGTGGGACGATGTCGCGCAATATCCGGACCCGCCGGAAGCGTGCTTGATCAATTACTACGGTCCAACGGCGAAAATGGGCTTGCATCAAGATCGCGACGAAGCCGATTTTTCGGCACCGGTCGTATCGCTGTCGCTGGGCGATTCTTGTTTGTTCCGCGTCGGCGGCGGCAAGCGAGGCGATTCGACCCGCTCGTTCCGCCTCAATTCCGGCGATGTGCTCGTGCTTGCTGGCGATGCGCGCCTGGCCTTTCACGGCGTCGACCGCATCTATGCGCAGACATCGACCTTGCTCACCGAGGGCGGACGGATCAATCTGACGATGCGGCGCGTAACCTGTCCGCGACAGTAGGCGTGAAGCTTCTGCGCCTCAACGCCGAGAACCAAAGCACGAGAATCAAAGCGCAAGTACGAAAGCGCAAGTACGATAGCGCAAGTACGATAGCGCAAGTATCAAACCGATAACCCGATGCAATTTGCCCTCACAGTCATTTCTCGATCACGCTGCGTCACGGTCGCGGACAGCGCCGCGTGCCGCTACCTTTCTGCTTTTTTGGCGGTGCTCTTGATGATAGCGACCGTGCCGGAGGCGTTCGCGGCCGATGCGATTTTCCCGGCCGGCTCGCGGCTCGGGCTGGTGCCGCCGCCAGGCATGCTGGTGAGCCGCACGTTCCCAGGCTTCCAAGACCCCGCCACTAACGCCACGATTCTGCTCACGGCGCTTCCGGCGGCAGCGTACGATCAATTGGTCAAGTCGATGGTCCCAGAGGCCATGAAGAAGCAAGGCATCGACGTCGATCGGCGCGAGCCTATCGAGCTACCGGCCGGCAAAGGCTTCGTGCTAAACGGCAGAGAGGCAATCGACAAAGAACATTTTCGTAAATGGCTGCTGATCACAGCTGCAGGCGATCTGACCGCCCTGGTCAACTTTCAAGTGCCGGAACAAGATACAACTTACTCAGAGCAAACGGTGCGCGCGACTTTCGCGACGCTTACAGTGCGCGCGCGTGTGCCTGAAGCCGAGCAGCTGAGCTTGATCCCGTTTAAGATCGGACAGTTGGCCGGCTTCCATGTTGAAGATGTCGTGCCTGGCCGCGCCATCGTGCTGGTCGACGTGCCGGCCGATCAGGTTGCCGATGATCCCAATGCGACCGCAAAGGGGCGCATGTTTATCGCAGCATTGCCTGGCGGGCCCGAGGACGTCGGCGATCGGGATAATTTCGCGCGCGTGACTTTCGGCCAAATTGCCGGAATCAAAGATGTGCACGTGCAGGACGCTGGACCGCTGCGCATCGCTAGCCAGCCGGGCTACCAGACCCTGGCAAAGGCCAAGGACGGCGGGACCGGTGCCGATGTGATGGTCGTGCAGTGGCTGCGGTTCGGCTCGGGCGGATTCTTGCGGATGATCGGGATTGCGCGCTTGGACGCTTGGCCCGAGATGCTCGGGCGGCTGCGCAGCGTGCGCGACAGCGTCGCCACGAACTGATCGCGGTCAGCTATTCGCCGCCGGCTCCTTCGGCGTCTTATTGTCGTTACCAGGCGGCGCGGGAGCCATTTTTGGTCCGCCCTTCGACACGCCGACCAGGGCCGGACGCAGCACGCGGTCGCCGAGCATGTAGCCCGGCTGCACCACCTGCACGACGCTGCCCGCGGGCACCGTCGCGTCAGGAATTTCGAACATCGCCTGGTGAACGTTGGGATCGAATTTTTCGCCTTGCGGCGTGAACTGCCGGACCCCGTTCTTCTCCAGCGCCTTCAACAATTCCCGTTCGGTCAGCTCGACCCCCTCGATGAGCGCTTTCACCCCGCCCTCTGCGCTCGACCGCAGCTCAGGCGCCACTGCGTCGAGCGCGCGGCGCATATTGTCGGCCACCACGAGCAGGTCGCGCGCAAACGATGTGAGGCTATAGAGCCGCGACTCGGCGATTTCGCGGTCGGTGCGTTTTCGCAGATTTTCCATTTCAGCGAGCGCGCGCAACAGCCGGTCTTTGGTTTCGGCATGCTCGCGCTCCAGCGCCGTGGATGGCTCCGGAGCCGCCGCCTGTTCGGAGGCCGCGGCCGGTGCCCGCAAGGCTTCCTCTTGCGCGCGAGCGGTATGGCGGGCGGTTTTATCCGTCATCTCTCATTCCGTTCAATAATCATGATCCCGAAACAGCGCCCCCCAGACGCGGTCCGGTTTGACTGCCGCGGTTCGGGCTTTTGCTCGACCAGTGCCCCGCATATCAGGGCTGAAACGGCAAAAATCAAGCGGAATACAGGCGGTCAGCCGCCGAGCAGTTTGCTCACCACTTTGGCCGTGTAGTCGACCATGGGCACGATGCGGGCGTAGTTCAGCCGGGTCGGCCCGATGACCCCGAGTACCCCGACAATGTGCCCAGCGGCGTCGTGATAGGGCGCCACGATGGTCGAGGAGCCCGACAGTGAAAACAGCTTGTTTTCCGAACCGATGAAGATACGCACGCCTTCAGCCTGCTCGGCACGGCCGAGCAGATCGATAACCTCGCGCCTGGTCTCAAGATCGTCGAACAACAGCCGCACCCGTTCCAGATCGGCGAGTGCCTTGAGATCCTCGAGTAGATGCGCTTGACCGCGCACGATCAGCTTGCGCTCCTCGCGCTCGCCGCCCGACCAACTCGCCAGGCCCGCGGCGACGATCTTCTGGGTCAATTGATCGAGTTGCGCTTCGCTCTCTTTCAGCGTGCGCTCGATCTCGGCCTTCACTTCGTACAGCGTGTGGCCGCGGATCCGTGCATTGAGGAAATTGGCGGCCTCGGTCAAAGCAGAGGTCGGCAAGCCGAGCGGAACATTGACAACGCGGTTCTCGACCTGCCCGTCTTCGCTGACTAGCACGACCATGGCGCGTTCGGGCTCCAACCGCACGAATTCGATATGTTTGAGCCGCGGATTTGATTTGGCCGTGAGCACCACACCGGCGGCGCGACTCAAGCCGGAGAGCAGGCCCGACGCTTCGGTCAGTACCGCTTCCAGCGATTTGGCCTGACCGGAACCGGCAACCTGCGCTTCGATGGTTTTGCGGTCTGCTTCGGTGAGGTCGCCAATCTGCATCAATGCGTCGACGAAGAAGCGAAGCCCCATCTCGGTCGGCAAACGGCCAGCGGAGGTGTGGGGCGCATAGACCAGCCCGAGCTGTTCAAGATCGGACATGACGTTACGCACCGAAGCCGGCGACAAGGTCATGGGCAGGATGCGCGACAGATTGCGCGAGCCAACCGGCTCGCCGGTCGCGAGATAGCTCTCGACGATCAGGCGAAAAATCTCGCGCGAACGTTCGTTGAGTTGGGCGAGGCCCATTTGGGTCGCGCCAAGCGGAAGTTGGTGGCTACTCAAAACATCGCTCCGCAGCCTTAAACGAAGTCTTTCCCCGAAGTCTGCCCTCTATGTATCACTCCGCCGCCGCGATCGCACGCGCGCGCGGCGTCGTGCGCAGGAGCGCCATCAATTTACGCACCGAGCCGAAATCCTCCAGCCGGCCGACTGCATCGATCGCCTCGTCGATACGGGCCTCCGACAGCACGTCCGCGGCGTAATCGCGGAATTTTTGCTCGACCTGTGCTTGCGACAGCGGATTCTCGAACGAACCGAGCGGATGCTCGCAGCGCGCGCCGAATCTCGTGCCATCCTCAAGAACAATCTCGACCTTGGCTTGCGAGCCGCTCACTGTGGCATCGGCGCGGACTTCGACCTTTTCTGCGGCGAAAGCGCGGAGTGTCGGATCGTCGTAGCGCTGTGGGGCGAACTGCGCCAAACTCAACGCGCCGTCGTGCAGGACCGCCGCGGCGGTGTAATGGGCCGACAAGAGCGCTTCGAACTTCCCTTTATAGGTGCCGAAGCCACCGTGCATATCGTAAGCGGTTTGGCTGAGCGCTATCGCAACGCGGCGGACGCGCGCCGCCTCGATCTTGTGTGTTGCGAGCAGACCAAAAAGCGCCGTGTTCATCCCTTGAATCAGCGTCGCCGACGGCCATAGCCGCAGCGCGATGCGCTCCAGTTCGAACCGACGGCCCAGTTCGGCGATCGCCGCTTCCGGTTTGCCGCCGCCGCTATAGACGTTGTAAAGGCCGCCGTCTGCCGCGCTTAGAAACTCCCGTGTTGCGACGAAGTTTTGTTGCGCCAACAGTGCCGCCAGGAGACCCGAAATAGCACCCCGGCACTGATGGAATTTTACCGTCGGCGTGCCCCATGCGGCGTAGGTACCCGCGGCCTGACTGCCGGCGAGTCCGAAAGCCCGCGCCATCTCGTCGGCGTCGAATTTCAGAAGCGAGCCGACCGCCGCGGCCGCGCCGAACGGGCCGATAACACCCGGCCCGTGCCAGCCGCGCGCACGAAACGCCGGATAATCGAGGCCGATGCCAATGCGCGTCGTCACTTCGCAACCGGCGGCTACGGCGACCAGGAGATCGCGCCCTATCAAATCATCGCGCTCGGCGATGGCGAGCGCCGGCGGGACGATTTCGGGAGTGATGTGGGTCATGGTGGCGCGATGCACGTCGCACATCGTAACCGCCGTGATCAGATAACCATTGAGCAGCGTGGCGCCGATGAGCGACAAATGCCCTCCGCCGATGACGCTCGATTCATTTCCTTCCGCGAGCGCTGACGCCAAGGCTCTGACCTGACCGGTCTCTTCCCCTTGATGTCCGGCAAGCGCGCAGGCAAGCGCGTCCAAGATCAGATTCTTGCAATGCTCGCGGCTCCGCTCGGGCAAATCCTCAAAGCGGAGCCGCGCGGCAAATTCAGCTAAAATGCGCGTGGGCTCTTGGATCACTTGTTTAGCCATCACTTCTCCTCCGCGCATCAGAGCGTAGCGGTAAGCCAAGCAAGCTGGCAATCGCCGGCCATTGCAGTTGTTTTCGACTTTTCTGCATGCCCTCGCGGCGATCTCTTGTGCGGCCGGTCGCTTCCCAACTACAAGGTCGCACCCTGGCCAAGCACTGCCCAAGTTCATCCTTTACAAGGGTAAGCTGCCGGCGCAGTTGTGCCGGCAAGATTTGGAGAAATGCATGCGGCCGAGCCGCCGACAGCCTGACGAATTACGCCCCGTGTCGCTCGAGCGCGGCGTGGTGAAATATGCGGAAGGTTCATGTTTCGTGAAATTCGGCGATACCCATGTGCTGGTGACAGCCACGCTTGAGGATCGGCTGCCACCCTGGCTCAAGGGCCAGGCGCGCGGCTGGATCACCGCCGAATACGGCATGCTGCCGCGAGCGACGCTTGAACGCACGCGCCGCGAAGCATCGAGCGGCAAGCAGAACGGCCGCACGGTGGAAATACAACGCCTGATCGGACGCAGCCTTCGTTCAGTGGTCGATCTTAAGGCGCTCGGCGAACGTCAGATCACGATCGACTGCGACGTCATTCAGGCCGACGGCGGCACCCGGACGGCCTCAATCACCGGAGCGTGGATCGCGCTGCACGATTGCCTCGGCTGGATGAAAACCCGCCAGATGATCGAGAGCGAAGTTTTGCGCGACCATATCGCCGCGATCTCCTGCGGGGTTTGTTCCGGCGTGGCGGTGCTTGACCTGGATTACACCGAGGATTCGCAGGCCGACACCGACGCCAACTTCGTCCTTACCGGCTCGGGCAATATCGTCGAAGTCCAGGCCACTGCGGAGAAGGTACCGTTTACGGAAACACAGTTCTCGGCTTTGCTGGCGCTGGCGCGCAGAGGCGTGGCCAAGCTGATCGATTTGCAGAAGATGGCAGTGATGTGAAGCGAATGGCGAAGTCCGATGTCGGAACACGGATCGTTGATGATGACCTTGCCGATAATCGTTCGGGCCACCACCCGACATTCGCAAGCCGGCATTTGGACTCGGATCGTCTGGCGATCGCAACGCATAATCCCGGCAAGCTTGCTGAAATGAGCGAACTGGTTGCGCCTTATGGGATAGCGGCCATATCGGCTGGTGAATTGGGCTTGGTCGAGCCGGATGAAAGCGGAACTACATTCGGCGAAAATGCCCGCATCAAAGCCGAAGCGGCCGCTAATGGTGCCGGATTCCCAGCGCTGGCCGACGATTCGGGGCTTGTTGTTGACGCGCTCGACGGCGCGCCCGGAATTCACTCGGCGCGCTGGGCGGGCCCCGATCGGAACTTCGGTCGCGCCATGGAAATAATCGAGCAACAATTGCGCGCGCGGGGCGCAACGACGGCGGAACGTCGCCGCGCGCAATTTGTTTCGGCGTTGTGCCTGGCCTGGCCGGATGGCCACGTCGAGCAATTCGAGGCGCGCGTCGCCGGCACACTGGTATGGCCGCCGCGCGGCGATCGGGGTTTCGGCTACGACTCCATGTTCCAGCCGGACGGCGAGCAACGAACCTTCGGCGAAATGTCGAGCGACGAGAAACACGGATTGCCGCCGCACGGCAAAGGCCTATCGCACCGTGCCCGCGCTTTCATGAAATTGGCCGAGGCTTGTCTTGACCGGCACTGATCATTCTTTTGCCGCTTCGCGTGACGCCGGCCACAACGCACAGGCGTTCGGCGTTTATATCCACTGGCCGTTCTGCCTCTCGAAATGTCCATATTGCGATTTCAATAGCCATGTCCGCCGCGAACAAATCGACGAGCCGCGATGGGTCCGCGCTTTTGCCGCCCAGATTGCTGCTACGGCTGGGCGTGTACCGGAGCGCACCGTGTCGACTATCTTTTTCGGCGGCGGCACGCCCTCGCTGATGCGACCCGCGACGATTACCGGCGTGATCGAAGCGATGGCACGTCATTGGCGAATTGCCCCCGACGTCGAGATCACGCTTGAAGCCAATCCGACCAGCGTCGAGGTCGAGCGGTTTCGCGGCTATCGCGCCGCCGGCGTCAACCGCGTCTCGCTCGGCGTGCAGGCGCTCGAGGATCGCGACCTCGCCGCACTTGGCCGCACCCATTCGGCGCGCGAAGCGTTGGCTGCACTTGGCGTGGCGCGCGCGGTTTTCGATCGTTATTCGTTCGATCTCATCTATGCACGTCCCGATCAAACACCCGAACACTGGTCGAACGAGCTTCGCACCGCATTGGCGCAAGCCGGCGAGCATGTTTCGCTCTACCAGCTCACGATCGAGCCGGAGACCCCGTTCGCCGCGCTCCACGCCGCGGGCAAATTGCGCCCGCCGGATGAGGACACCGCGCGCATTCTCTATGACGTCACCCAGGACATCTGCGCCGCCCATGGCCTGCCGGCCTATGAGATTTCAAACCATGCCCGCCCCGGCGGAGAATGCCGGCACAACCTGATCTACTGGCGCGGCCATGAATATGCCGGGATCGGTCCCGGCGCCCACGGCCGGCTCGATATCGCGGGCGAACGCCATGCCACCGCAACGGAGAAGCGCCCGGAAGCGTGGCTTGCGCACGTAGAGAAAGATGGTCACGGCGTCGTCGCCGACGAGGTGCTCACATCCGCCGAGCACGCCGATGAGTTTCTGCTGATGGGCCTTCGGCTCGCCGAAGGCATCGATCTCGCGCGCTACGCAGCGATCGCCGGACGCCCGCTGCAGGCCGAACGCATCGCCATGTTGCACGAGCACGGCTTCATCGAGACGACGCCCGCCGGTCAGCTGCGCGTGACGCTGTCCGGCTTCCCCGTGCTCGATGCGGTGGTTGCCGACCTCGCCGCCTAAATAAAATGCTCGGGCGGGTGACGGCGCGAGATGGTGATTGTCGCGCGGCTATGTCGCCGATCCGGCGCCGAAGCTGCGCAGTGCCGGAGAGACCGTCTGAGCGCCGGCGCTGGAGACGCGAAGCACCGCCAAGCCGCGCTCATTGGTGCCGTCGGTGCGGAAACGAAACAGCCCGTCGATTCCGGTGAAGCCGGAGGGATTGGTCAGCACTTGCTGCGAAAATCGCTGCGGGCCTTGCGTTTTTACCAGTGCAGCGACGAGCGCCACCGCATCATAGGCGAGCGTCGCGGTACGGACCGGATCTTGGTTGTAACGCGCGCGATAACGCGCCGAGAAGTTTCGATAACCAACCCCGTCCGGCGCGGCATACCAGCCGCCATCAAGAGCGGGAGCGGCATAGATGCGCGGGTCGTCCCAAAGCCCGGTACCGAGCAATTGCAGTCGCTTCGGATTGACCCCAGCCGCCGCGAGAGCCTGTGCCACATCCGGCACCGCATCGCCGCCGTCGGGGATGAACAAAGCATCGGCCCGCGCTGAAGATTGGGCGATGCTGCGAATGGGCGTGGCCATCGCGGCCTTATCGTGCGGATAGCGTTCGAGCGCGACAATCTGGCTACCGCCGCGCCGCGCTACTGCTTGCTTGAATGCCGCTTCCACCACCGTGCCGTAGGGGTTGTCCGGAATAAGCGCCGCATAGGAGTGCTTCCCGGTCGAAGTCGCGTATTGCACGATGCGATCGACGTCGGACTCGGGAAGAAAACTAAGCAAATAGATGCCGCTCGAAGCAACGTTGGCATCGGTCGAGAATGCGATCACCGGCACATTGCGCGGGCGGGCCACTTGACCGACAAAGCCGACCGATTGCGCGAACAACGGGCCGAGGATGATTTCGGCGCCTTCGTCGAGCGCCTGTTGTGCGCCAAGGCGGGCCGCCTCCGCGGTGCCGCCATCGTCTTTGACCAGGAGCTGAAGATTGGGGCTGTTGAACTCGGCAATCGCCATTTCTGCGGCATTGCGCATGGCTTGGCCGGCGATGCCGGCATTGCCCGGGCCCGACAACGGCAAAATGAGCCCGGCTTTCACCTGACCGGTGCCGATCGTTGTCGTCTGTGGCGTCTGCGGGCTCTGCGGCGGTGGAGCTGACGACAGGTACTGCGAATTTTGCGAACAACCGGCAACCAGCGCACCGGCGGCGGCAAGCAGGCCCGCGATCGAGCGGCGCCGCGTTGGCAACTCCGCCGAGCCCTGAACCTGCAGCTGCGCGGACACGGC
>CATPBC010000329.1 GCA_955652195.1 uncultured Xanthobacteraceae bacterium
CCGGCTCGGTGTGCAGCACATGCAGCAACGGCAGATAGGTGCTGTCGTCCTCGACCTCCTCGGCGATGCGGTTCATGGTTGCGACCGCCTCGACCGGATATTGCCCGGATGCGGATTCCGCCGACAGCATGATCGCGTCGGCGCCGTCGAAGATCGCGGTGGCGACGTCGGAGACCTCGGCGCGCGTCGGCACCGGGCTCGCGATCATCGACTCCAGCATCTGCGTGGCGACCACGATCGGCTTGCCGGCGCAGCGGCAGGCGCGCGTCATCTCCTTCTGCACGCCGGGGACTCGCTCGAGCGGCATTTCGACCCCGAGATCGCCGCGCGCCACCATCAACGCGTCTGCGATTTCGAGAATTTCACCGAGCCGCGCTACTGCTTGCGGTTTCTCGATCTTGGCCATCACCGCCGCGCGGCCGCGCGTCAGCTTTTTCGCTTCGGCAATGTCCTCCGGGCGCTGAATGAACGACAAAGCGATCCAATCGACGCCGGCATCGAGCGCGGCCTCGAGATCGGCAATGTCTTTCGGCGTCAGCGCCGCCAGCGGCACGACCGTGTCAGGCAGGCTGACGCCTTTGCGGTTGGAGACTTTACCGCCGACTTCGACCCGGCTCACGATTCGCTGGTCGGTAACCTCCATCGCCTTGAGCCGTAGCTTGCCGTCGTCGACGAGCAGTGCATCGCCTGGCTTGATCGCAGTGAAGATCTCCGGATGTGCAAGCTGCACACGGTTAGCGTCGCCCGGCGCCGGATTGGCGTCGAACGTGAAATCCTGCCCGGTATCGATGCCCGCTGCGCCGTCTTTAAAGGTGCCGACCCGTAACTTCGGGCCTTGCAAATCGACCAACACGCCGATCGGGCGGCTGTATTCGGCTTCGATCGCGCGGATCATCGTCACCACTTCCCGCATGCGTTCGGGATTGGTGTGACTCATGTTGATGCGAAACACGTCAGCCCCGGCTTGAAACAGCCGGTCGATCGTGACGCGATCCGAAGAAGCCGGGCCGAGCGTGGCAACGACCTTGGTGCGGCGTTGCCGCCTCATTGGGTCCGCGCTCCCGATGGCGCCGAGAGGCCGGGCGTGGAGCCGCGGCCGGGAGGTAGTGCAATCGCCGGCGTTCCGATGGACGGCGAAGGAGCGCCAGGAAGCGCGCCGGGAAGCGAACCGGGATTACCGCTCACCGGGCCGCCCGGTGGTAGAGGTTTTTGCACGGGCTGTTCGCTCGATTCAGTCAACTGCACGGTCCAGGTTCGCTGCTCGCCGGTATCGACTTCAAAAAATCCGGTGCGGTCATAACCGCGCGCCAAGCAGTCGCCGATGCCGCGGATCGTGAATTCCTTGTCGCGGGTACACATATAGGCCTGTCCCATCCATTCGCCCCCGCGATCGTAATCGATGCCGTAGACATAATAATAACGAGCAACCAGATTGCCTTTCAGCACGGTTTCGCAGGTCCGCGCCGGCAAGTTCCACCAGCCCTCCGTGGTCCAGCCGTCGGCATCTTTGTAGCCGATGGCAATGCCGACGCGGCTCGATGTGTTGTTGCACAGCCGGAAATCGGCCGCGGCCGGGCTCACCGAGGAAATAGTCAGGGGCAAGGCAGCGAACAGGCTCGCCAGCAGCGTGCCGCCAAATTTTTTTGCAAATTTTTTTGACAGTATTGCTCGGCTCATTATGACGCAGAATCGTTTTCAATCGGCGGGCCTGTCAACGACGATGGCACGGAAGTCGGTGACGTTGGTGAACGTCGGGCCGGGCGTGAATAGGTCGCCGATGCCGTTGAAAAACCCCGTGGAATCGTTGTCGGCGAGAAAGGCGGCGGGAACGAGGCCGAGCGTTTCGGCCCGCGCCACCGTCGTATCGTCGATAAAGGCGCCGGCGGGGTCATCGGGCTGGCCCCGGCCGCCATCGGTTCCATCGGTATCGGCGGCGAGCGCGGCAACCCCCCTGGTGCCGGCGAGATGAATGGCGAGTGCCAGCGCATATTCCTGGTTCGGACCACCCCGGCCGCCGCCCCTTAGCGTCACCGTCAGTTCGCCGCCCGAAAGCATCGCGACGCGCCGGCCGGCCGCCGCATGTTCACGCGCCAGCCGGGCGTGTTCGGCGGCGACTTCACGCGCTTCGCCCTGCAGTCGGTCGCCAAGCACAACGCAGTCGTAACCAGCCGCGCGGGCGCGACGCTCCGCGGCCGCAAGCGCATCAGCCGGCCGCGCCAGGATGCGATAGACGCTCGTCGCGAAAATTTTGTCGCTTGGCTTCGGCGATTCATTGGCGGGATCGGCGAGGGCGCGTGTGATGGCTGGCGGCAAATCCAGCCGATATTTTTCCACGATCGCCCGTGCATCGGCGAGTGTGGTCGGGTCCGGCACGGTCGGTCCCGATCCGATGACCGCAGGATCGTCGCCGGGCACATCCGAGATCGCAAGCGTCATGACGCGTGCCGGGTGTGCGTGACGGGCGAGGCGGCCGCCTTTAATGCGCGAGAGATGCTTACGGACGCAATTGATCTCGCCGATATTGGCGCCGCTGCGCAACAGCGCCCGCGTTGTCGCCTGCTTTTCCGCGAGTGTAATGCCTGGCGCCGGCGCGATCCAATTGGCCGACGCACCGCCCGAGAGAAGAACCAGTACGAGGTCGTCGGCACCGGCGCCCTCTGCTAGCGCGAGCGCCCGCTCGGTGCCGGAG
>CATPBC010000330.1 GCA_955652195.1 uncultured Xanthobacteraceae bacterium
GGTACGCGTAGAGCCCGATGTGATGATAAAGCGGGCCCTCGCCGGCCGGCGCCGCGGTGCGGGTAAAATAAAGCGCGCGCAGCCGTTGCGGCGCGACCGGGGTGCAGACGACCTTCACCACGTTCGGATCATCGCGCTCCGCGGGCGCCACGATCTCGGCGGCGAGCGTCGCGATGTCCACTGCCGAGTCCGCAAGCGGGGTAAGCGCCGCGGCGATGGCCGAGGGCGCAATGGTCGGCAGGTCGCCCTGCAGATTGACGATGATTTTAGCGCGGCTCGCCGTATCGATCTGACCGAGCGCCTCGAAAATCCGATCCGAGCCCGAGGCGTGATCGGCGCGCGTGAGTACCGCGCGCCCGCCGGCCTTGGCTACGGCCGCCGCAATCGCGCGCGAGTCGGTGGCGACCGCGACCGGGCCGATTTGGGCCTCCTGCGCGCGGCGCAGGACATGCACGATCATCGGCGCGCCGGCGATCTCGGCGAGCGGCTTGCCCGGCAGCCGGGTCGCGGCCATGCGGGCGGGAATCAAAATCAGGACATCAGCCATCGCGGCGCACAGCCCTTGAGGGTCAAAACTCATTATCCCCGTAAGTCGCGTTGCGGCCAAAATCGCGGTCCGGGCAGGAGAAAGGCGAAGAGCGTATCGGCAATACGGTCGAGCCTTTCGACGAACCTGGTCGCGATTTTCGCCGCAACCCGAAGGGACGCGGGCCTTTTGGCCGCTGGCGTTGTTGCTCGTCGCTCATGATCGGATAGATCACGTCGCTCCTCGCGCCTAGCCAGCGCCCAAAATTCCTAGCGTCGCGACCACGGCGATAATGAGTTTTGACCCTTAAGATCCGGCTTATACGGGTTGCAACCGGCGCGGCAAACCGGCTATTTGTGCGCCGCCCACCACCTCGCCGCCGCCCGCGGAGCAAGCAGCGATGAATTCGTTCGAACTCAATAAGCTTCTCGGCGCTTTGCTGGGCACCTGCCTGGTTCTCGTCGCCATGCATATCGCTGCCGGCGAAATCTTCACGCCGGAGAAGCCGGCAAAACCGGGCTACGAAATCGCGGTCAAGGAGGAGCAGCCGCCAGCCGGCGGGGCTCCTGCGGCACCCGCCGCGGTGCCGATCGCGAACCTCTTGGCGAGCGCGTCGCCGGAGCGCGGGGCCGACGTCGCCAAGCAATGCCAGGCCTGTCACAACTTCCAAGAGGGGCAAGGACCGAAAATCGGTCCGGATCTTTACGGCACCGTCGGACGCAAGATTGCGTCCGTGTCGGGCTTCAACTATTCGGCCGCCCTGAAATCCAAGAACGGCACCTGGGATTTCGACACGCTGAATACTTGGCTGGCCAAGCCCAGCGCTTTTGCGCCGGGGACTGCGATGACCTTCGCCGGTCTGTCGAATGACAAGCAGCGTGCCGATGTGATCGCCTATCTCAACACGCTTTCCCATAATCCTGCACCATTACCCAAGCCGCAAAATGCCAACGCCGAGGCACCCTCCCCGACCGGACCGGGTTCGGGTCAGCCCGCCGGGGCGCCAGCAAGCCCAGCTCCCGCTGGCGCCGCGCCCGCTCAATCAAACGGTGCTCCGGCCAACCATTAAGCCGGCAAACCACGCCATTTTCGGCTGTTCGCAGATGCAGTCCGCGCCTGCATTTCGTCGCGGTGCACAACTGCACGCTGGTGTCACAGTTCAAAAGGCACAATAATGTTGGTCAACACACCATTGTATTAGGAGCATCTGGTGAACCGCCGATCCGTGCTGAAATCTGCACTACTCGCGATTGCCGCGCGGCGGCTACCCTTGCCCAATTGGATCGGCGCTGCGCACGCCGAAACGTCGGACAAGAACTGGCGTCACGGCCTGTCGTTATATGGCGATCTCAAATATCCGCCCGGCTTCAAGCAATTCGAATACGTCAATGCCCACGCGCCCAAGGGCGGCACCGCAAGGCAGATCGCGATCGGCACTTTCGACAATTTCAACACGGCCGTAGCCGGCGTTAAAGGTTCGCTCGCCGCCGGCATCGACCTTGTTTATGAGACGCTGTCGGTTTCGGCGCTCGACGAAGTTTCCAGCGAATACTGCCTGGTGGCGGAGGCCGTGAGCTTTCCGCCCGATTTCTCGTCGGTCTCCTACAGGCTGCGGCCGCACGCCAGATGGCATGACGGCAAGCCGGTCACGCCCGAGGATGTGATTTTTTCTTTCGAGTCGCTGAAGAAATACAGCCCGCAGCTTTCCGCCTATTACCGCCATGTCGCCAAAGCGGAAAAGACCGGCGAGCGTGAGGTGACCTTTATCTTTGACGCGCCGGGCAATCGGGAGCTGCCGCAGATTATCGGCCAGCTTACGGTCCTGCCGAAACATTGGTGGGAAGGCACCGACAAAAACGGCAAGCAGCGCAATATCGGTGAAACCACGCTGGAGCCGCCGCTCGGCAGCGGCGCCTATCGCATCAAAGATTTTTCGGCCGGCCGGACCATCGTCTATGAACGCATGAAAGATCACTGGAGCCGCGAGCTGAACGTCAGTCTCGGAGTTAACAATTTCGACGAGCTGCAATTCGTCTATTTCCGCGACACCACCGTCGCGCTGGAAGCCTTCAAGGCCGACAATGTCGATTGGCGCAACGAGAACAGCGCGAAGAATTGGGCCACCGCCTACGATTTTCCGGCAGTGTCCGACAAACGCGTCCTGCTCGACGAATTCCCAATTCGCAATTCCGGTGTGATGCAGGCCTTCGCCTTTAACATCCGGCGGCCGAAATTCCAGGACCCGCGCGTGCGGCTTGCTTTCAATTATGCGTTCGATTTCGAGGAGATGAACAAACAGATTTTCTACAATCAGTATAAGCGCATCAATAGCTACTTCGAAGGCACCGAGCTTGCCGCCACCGGGCTGCCGACGGGGCGCGAACTTGAACTGCTCGAAACCGTTCGCGACAAAGTTCCGCCCGAACTTTTTAAGAAGCCGTACACTAATCCGGTCAATGGCAATCCCGAGCAGATCCGCAGCAATCTACGCGAGGCACTCCGGCTGTTGAAGGAAGCCGGCTACGAGGTGCGGGATCAACAACTCGTCAATACCAAAACCGGAGAGCCTTTTTCGGTCGAATTGCTTGCCGCCGATCCGAGCTTCGAGCGCGTGTTCTTGTTCTTCAAACCGTCGCTCGAGCGTTTGGGCATCACCATCGCGGTGCGCACGGTCGACGAGGCGCAATACGAAAATCGGCTGCGCAATTGGGACTTCGACATCATCACCTTCGCCTGGGGCGAATCGCTGACGCCGGGCAACGAACAGCGCGGCTATTGGGGCTCGCAGTCCGCGGACCAGCCCGGCACGCTGAACATGATCGGCATCAACAACCCCGCCGTCGACGCCATGATCGAGCAGGTGATCTTCGCCAAGAACCGCGCCGATCTCGAAGCCGCCACCCACGCGCTCGATCGCATCCTGTTGTGGAACCATTACGTCGTGCCGCAATGGACCTACGGCAAAGTACGCACCGCGCGCTGGGACCGTTTCGGCCATCCTGACCCGATGCCGAAATACGGCCGCGCCGCGTTCCCGACAGTGTGGTGGTGGGACGCCGCGAAAGCCGCGAAGACGGCGGGCCAGTGATCGCAGTTTTATCTCGGCGGCGCCTTCTTATCGGCGGTACTGGCGTAATCGGCGCGGCGAGCATAGCATCGAAGCATCAGCGCCTCATCTCGCAGGCTAACGCTGAGGACGGCCGCGCCGAGACGATCGAATCGCATGGGCTTTCCGCGTTCGGCGACCTCGCCTACCCGCCCGACTTCCCGCACTTTCGCTATGTCAATCCGAGCACGCCGAAGGGCGGCGCGTTTTCGCAAGTGGGCCCGGACCGCCTCTATAACCAGAATTTCCTCACCTTCAATTCGCTCAACACTTTCATCCTCAAGGGCGACGCCGCGCAAGGCATGGAGCTGACCTTCGCCTCGCTGATGGTCCGCTCCGGCGACGAGCCGGATGCAATGTACGGACTTGCCGCGGAGAAAGTCCGACGCTCGGCGGACGGACTGACTTATCAGTTTTTCATCCGGGCGGGCGCCAAATTCCACGACGGCTCGCCGCTGACCGCCCAAGACGTGGCCTTCTCGCTCAACATTCTCAAAGAAAAAGGCCATCCGCTGATCAGCCAATCGCTGCGCGATTTCGTCGGCGCCAAGGCGGACGATGATGCGCGCGTGACGGTGAGCTTCGCGCCCAAACGCGGTCGCGACGTGCCGCTGTTCGTCGCCGGGCTGCCGATTTTCTCTCGCGCCTATTACACGGCACGGCCGTTTGATGAATCGACCTTGGACATTCCGCTTGGCTCGGGGCCTTACAAAGTCGGCCGCTTCGAGCCCGGCCGCTATATGGAATACCAGCGCGTCAAGGATTGGTGGGGCGCCGACCTGCCGGTCGCCCGCGGCCAGAACAACTTCGATACGCTGCGGTTCGAATATTACCGCGATCGCGACGTCGGCTTCGAAGGCTTTTCCGCGCAATCCTACCTGTTCCGCGAGGAGTTCACCTCGCGCTTTTGGGCGACCCGTTACGATTTTCCCGCGGTGAAGGACGGGCGCGTCCAGCGCGACGAAATACCGGACGATACGCCGTCGGGTGCACAAGGCTGGTTCATCAACACGCGGCGGCGCAAATTTGCCGATCCACGCGTGCGTGAAGCGCTTAATAATGCGTTCGACTTCGAATGGACCAACAAGACCATCATGTATGGTTCCTATAAACGCACCGTCTCGGTCTTTCAAAACTCCGAGATGATGGCGCACGGCACGCCGGGTCCCGAGGAAGCGGCGCTGTTGGAGCCGTTCCGTGCCCAATTGCCGGCTGAGGTGTTCGGCGAGCCCTACACGCCGCCGGTATCGGACGGCTCCGGCGAGGACCGCGCCCTGTTGCGCAAGGGCGCCGCGCTTCTCGGCGAGGCCGGCTGCCCGATCCAGAACGGCAAGCGGGTGCTGGCGGACGGCCAGCCGTTCACGCTCGAATTTCTCATCGACGAGCCGTCGTTCCAGCCGCATCACATGCCGCTCATCAGGAACCTCAAGGCGCTCGGCATTGACGCCACGCTGCGCATCGTCGATCCGGTGCAATATCGCGCACGCCGCGACGACTTCGATTTCGACATCACCATCGATCGCTTCAGCTTCTCGTCGACACCCGGAGATTCGCTCCGCTCGTTTTTCTCCTCGCAGGCCGCGGCACTCAAGGGATCCAACAATCTCGCCGGCATTGCCGACCCGGCAGTCGATGCCTTGATCGAATCCATCATCGCGGCCGAATCGCGCGCAGCCCTGGTCACGGCGTGCCGCGCGCTCGACCGCGTGATCCGCTCCGGCCGTTATTGGATTCCGAATTGGTATAAGGCATCGCACTGGATCGCCTACTGGGACGTGTTCGGCCGCCCGCCCGCGCAGCCGCGTTATTTTCGCGCTATCCCGGAAACTTGGTGGTATGACTCCGATAAAGGGGCGAAAATTCGGCTCAGGGGCTGATCCCCGGGCGGCGGCACCACACTTGTCCCCGCCTATCAAGCATTTATGCTGCGGCTAGTGTGGTGGATTTGAAGTTCCTACAATCAAGCGGCTGGGTCGGATAGGAACTTCAAATCCAAAACCCACACTAGAATCATAAATTTGTTAGTGTCCCTTTGATTCCGAAGTTCGCATCAGAGGCGCCGCAATCACTTGCGAACTTCGGAATCGGGACACTAGAGGAAACGCTTGCACCGGTTAATGCTTTATCGTCGCGGTCGTAGCTAAAGACCGCTAAGTCCCGCAATAACGATACCGGGCCTATGACGCAGTCATGACCGCCTATATCGCCCGCCGTATTCTTTTCATGATCCCTACGATTTTGGGGATCATGCTGGTCTCGTTCGTCGTGGTTCAATTCGCGCCGGGCGGACCGGTGGAGCGCGTCATCGCGCAATTGTCCGGCGCCGATACCGGCGCGACGTCGCGCATTTCCGGCTCGGCCAGCGGCGATTTCAGTTCGCGCGGCGCCGGCGCAAGCGGCCCCCAGGCCGAGGTCA
>CATPBC010000331.1 GCA_955652195.1 uncultured Xanthobacteraceae bacterium
AGAGGACCGCAAGGCCGCCGCGACCGTGATCGCCGCGCTGGCGGCGCGCTACGGCAACCGTCTCGTCACCTCGCAAGCGCTGCGCGAACAGCACGGCCACACCACCACCTGGATCGACAACCAGCCGCCGGACGCGGTGGTGTTTCCGCAAGCGACCGACGAGGTGCAGGACATCGTGCGGCTGTGCGCGACACACCGCGTGCCGGTGATCGGTTTCGGCCAAGGCACCTCGCTGGAAGGCCAGCTCAATGCGCCGCGCGGCGGCATCTGCCTCGATTTCCGTGACATGAACCGCGTGTTGGCCGTGCATGCCGAAGATCTCGATTGCGTGGTCGAGCCCGGCATCACCCGCAAGCAGCTCAACGAATTTCTGCGCGACACGGGCGTATTCTTCCCGATCGATCCCGGCGCCGACGCCTCGCTCGGCGGCATGGCGGCCACGCGCGCCTCCGGCACCAATGCCGTGCGCTATGGCACCATGAAGGACAACGTGCTGGCGCTTAAAGCCGTGCTCGCCAACGGCGAGGTGATATCGACCGGGCACCGCGCCAAGAAGTCCTCCGCGGGTTACGATCTCACCCGGCTGATGGTCGGCTCGGAAGGCACGCTCGGCATCATCACCGAATTGACGCTGCGGCTGTCCGGCATTCCCGAAGCGATCGCGTCCGGCACCTGTCCGTTCCCGACCGTCGAAGCGGCGTGTAACGCGACCATCCTGACGATCCAATCCGGCATTCCGGTCGCGCGCATCGAACTCCTCGACGAAATGCAGGTGAAGGCCAGCAACGCCTATTCCAAACTGACACTGCCGGAAATGCCGATGCTGTTTCTGGAATTTCATGGCAGCGAGGCAAGCGTCGCCGAGCAGTCGGAGCGCTTCGGCGAAATCGCGCGCGAGCTCGGCGGCGGACCGTTCGAGTGGGCGACCAAGGCCGAAGATCGCAGCCGGCTCTGGCAGGCGCGTCATGACGCGTATTGGGCGGTCATGGGGCTGCGTCCCGGCGTCCGGGCGCTCTCGACCGACGTATGCGTGCCGATCTCGCGCCTTGCCGAATGCGTCACGCAATCGCAGCGCGACCTCAAAGAGAGCCGCTTGCTGGCGCCGATCGTCGGCCATGTCGGAGACGGCAATTTCCATATGCTGCTTCTGATCGACCACACCGATGCTGACGAGGTCGAGCGCGCCAAGGCTTTTCTGGAACGCCTGGTCGACCGCGCGCTTTCCATGGACGGGACCTGCACCGGCGAGCACGGCATCGGCCAGGGCAAGATGAAATATCTGCCCGCCGAGCACGGCGAGCCGGCGCTGGCCGCGATGCGCGCGATCAAGCGCGCGCTCGATCCGCTCGACATTATGAATCCCGGGAAGATTTTCGTTTTGTGAGCGCGGACCGGCCGGGAAGTCGCGTTCGCTGGAGGGGCGCGCCGTTCCGCTCATTCCCGCCAACGCGGGAATCCAGTTCACTTCAGATCGTTATTCGCTGGGTCCCCGCCTCCGCGGGGACGAGCGGATGACAGACGTCGCTCGAGTTGCGCTACCGTCCGCGGTAATGATCGAGCACGAAGACGCGGATCGCCGATGACAGATTGCCGCCGCGACGTTGATCGTCGATCGTCCCGATCAAGTCGGCCAGGCTCGCATGCCGCGCTTGCGCGATCTCCTTGAGCGCCTTCCAGAACGCGTCTTCCAGGCTGACGCTGGTGCGGTGCCCCGCGATCACGATCGAGCGCTTGATCACCGGCGATTTCATTGTCGCACCAGGAGCAATGCGCCCCCTACTTAGCGACCCGGCCGCGTCATGCGCTCCGGCCGCACCAGGCGATCGAACTCTTTTTCTGACACATAACCGAGCCGCAGCGCTTCTTCGCGCAAGGTCGTGCCGTTCTTATGCGCCGCCTTGGCGATCTCGGCCGCCTTGTCGTAGCCGATCTTCGGCGCCAGCGCGGTGACCAGCATCAGCGACTTCTCCATGAGCTCGCGGATGCGCGGCGCGTTGGCGCGAATGCCGGCAACGCAGCGCTCGGCGAACGAATGCGCCGCATCGGCAAGGAGCCGGATCGATTGCAGCATGGCATCGATGATCACCGGCTTGAACACGTTCAGCTCGAAATGACCTTGGCTCGCGGCCACCGTGATCGTGGTGTGATTGCCGAACACGCGGCAGCACACCATGGTCAAGGCCTCGGATTGGGTCGGATTGACCTTGCCCGGCATGATCGAGGAGCCGGGCTCGTTCTCCGGCAGGATCAATTCGCCCAAGCCCGAGCGCGGACCGGAGCCGAGCAAGCGGATGTCGTTGGCGATCTTGAACAGATCGGCGGCGAGCGAATCGAGCGCGCCATGCGCGAACGCCAAGGCGCCGTGCGAAGCCAGCGCCTCGAATTTGTTCGGCGCGCTGACGAACGGCAGCCCGGTCATGCGGGCGACGCACTGGGCAAACAGTTTGGCGAAGCGGCGATCGGCATTAAGCCCGGTGCCGACCGCGGTGCCGCCCTGCGCCAACGGATAAAGCTCGCGCAATCCGAGCTTGATCCGGGAAATGCCGGAGGCGACTTGCGCCGCATAGCCGGAAAATTCCTGACCGAGCGTGAGCGGCGTTGCATCCTGGGTGTGGGTGCGGCCGATCTTGACGATCGACGCGAAAGCCTTGGTCTTGCGCTTGAGCTCGGCGTGCAAATGCTGCAGCGCCGGAACAAGCCGGCGCGATATTTCCTGCGCGGCGGCAATATGCATCGCCGTCGGGAAAGCGTCGTTCGACGATTGGCTCATATTGACGTGATCGTTGGGATGGATCGGCGATTTGGCGCCGCGCGCGCCGCCGAGAATCTCATTGGCGCGATTGGCGATCACTTCGTTGACGTTCATGTTGGTCTGGGTGCCCGAGCCGGTCTGATAGACTGACAACGGAAAGTGAGCGTCGAGCTTGCCTTCGAGGATTTCCTGCGCCGCCTGGACAATCGCCTTGGCGCGGCGCGCATCGAGGAGGCCGAGCGTGCGATTGGTCTCCGCTGCCGCGCGCTTGACGATGGCGAGCGCCGCGATCAGCGGCCGCGGCATCGCCTGTTCGCCGATCGGGAAATTATGCCGCGAGCGCTCGGTCTGGGCGCCCCAATAGCCTTCGGCCGGCACTTCGATCGGGCCGAACGAATCGGTTTCAGTGCGCGTGTGGCCGCCGACGGCAGAGGACGGATGACGGACGCCAGACGAAACGGAATTTCCGTTGTTGCCTTGCCGCCGCCGTCGGTCCTCTGTCTTCATTTCTTCCTGAATCGATCGAGCCGCACCACTTCACCGCCGCCGGTGTTGCCATCGGTTCCGGGCGGCGGCGCCGGCGGTTCATCGGCTGGCGGCACGACGCCCGCGCGCTTGCCTGCCGGCAAGGCCGCCGGAGCAGGCCCAGTTTTTTCGCCGCGCTTTGCCGCGCCCTTGGCCGCAATCTTTTGTGCGCCCTTTTCGGGGCCCTTTTCAGCGTCCTTATCAGTGAGCTTGTCGACATCGCTCCGTTCGTCCGCCGCCGCAGCATCGATCGGCTCGAATTGGAAACCGAACTGCACGGCCGGATCGTAGAACGCGACGATGGCGTCGAACGGCACCGTCAAGCGTTCCGGAACGCCGCCGAATGACAGGCCGACCTCGAAAGCGTCGTCGCCCACGGTCAAGTCCCAGAATTGGTGCTGCAGGATAATGGTCATGGCTTTCGGGTATTGCGCGCGCATCCGGTCGGACAACCGCACGCCCGGCGCCGTGGTATTGAAGGTGATCTTGAAATGATGCTCGCCCGGCAGGCCCTTCTTGGCGACGTCGGCCAAGACCGTGCGCACGACGCCGCGCAAGGCTTGCTGAGCAAGAAGGTCATAGCGGATGTGGTCTTCGCGCATTTCAGGAATCAGGTGTCAGTAATCGGTAATCAGACAATAAGGCCGGAATCCTAGCGTGACAAACCGCTCATGCCCTCTGATCACTGATTACTGACGGCTGATTCCTGGAAAAGTGGAGGCTTCTGTTGCCAGGTGCCTCCGAACCCCGCCTAGCGCTGCTAAGACGCTAGGACTTTAAGTCGGTCTTTCGAGCTGCGTTACGCAGCCAGAGCAACCGGAGCATAGTTGTCGTTTGCAACTATGAATTTGGCCCGATAACGCCGGAACCATGCCGGGCAAAAGCACGCCCTTTACGCCCTCGTCGATCCTATTTCGACCCCGTTGGTGGAGTCGCCGGGTACTGCCCCCGGGTCCGAAAGGTTTATTACGACGCCCGTTTATTGCCATAGCCGGCTTGCGCCGGCACAAAGGAATATAAGCGCAAAAGGTTGTCGAAAAAAGACCGCCGGAGGGGTCCCGGAGGAGAGGTAGCTGGCCGGAAAATCAGCCTTCCGCTAAACGAATTCAATGACTTCCGGGAAGGATCATGGATAACAGCGCTCGTCTTGACGCCAAAGTTGAGAAAATGGCGCGGTGGCTGTGGCAGGCGCGGGCGCGCCGCCTGCCCTATCGCAACTTGCCTGACGAATTGCGGCCGGCCTCGATCGCCGAGGCCTATGCAGCGCAGGAGGCGTATTACCGCCTGGTCGAGCCAACTTACGGCGCGGTCGGCGGCGCCAAGATCGCCACCACCACCAAGGTGATGCAGCAATTGATGGGCATCACGCACCCTTGCGGCGGCGCCATCTTCAGCCGCACCATTCATCACTCGCCGGCCAAGCTCCGCGCCGGCGACTTCGTCAATCTGCGTATCGAAAGCGAAATCGCGCTTAAGCTCGGCGCCGATCTGCCGGCCGCCGGCGCGCCATGGACGCGAGCCACGGTTGCGCCGGCGGTGGCGGCGGCGATGCCGGCCTTCGAATTGATCGAGGACCGCAACGCCGATTACGCGACGACCGAAGTGGTCTCGCTGATCGTCGAGAATTGCTGGAACGGCGGGGTTGTGGTCGGGAACGCCAAGCGCGTACCAGTCGATGATCTCGTCGGGATTGCCGGCCGCCTCACCATCGGCGGCAAAAATATCGGCGAAGGTCGCGCCGAGGACCCCTGCGCCACCCTCGCCTGGCTCGCCAATCACGTTGCCGAGCGCGGCCGCGATCTCAAAGCCGGCATGGTCGTCATCACCGGCAGCCTCATTCCGACGGTTTCGATCGCTGCCGGCCAGCGGGCGGTATTCACCGTGGACGGGCTGGGCGAAGCCGTGATGGATGTTTTCTAGTGCTTTTTCCCGGGCGCAGCGCAGCACCAAAAGCGCGTTAACGCGCGTCTTGCGCGCGCTTTGGTGGTGCGCTGCAGAACCGGGATCTTTCCAATTTCCTGAGTTCGTTAAGGTCCCGGATCAGCGATGCACCACTGCGTGCTGCATCGCATCCGGGACACGCACTAGGCGTGGCGAGCTTGGCACCGGCCTTGCGCGGGTTTCCAGCGCGCCTCATTTGAAGCTAGACTCGTCAAACCGAATCGGCCGAACGGTGCAGCCAGATGCGGCAATATCTCGATCTGATGGAACGCGTGCTTTCGGAAGGGACCGAAAAGCGCGACCGCACCGGCATCGGCACGCGCTCGATCTTCGGCCACCAGATGCGTTTCGACCTCCGCCGCGGCTTCCCGCTGGTCACCACCAAGAAGCTGCACGTCAAATCCATCATCTACGAACTGCTCTGGTTCCTGCACGGCGACACCAACATCAAGTATCTCAAAGAGCACGGCGTCACGATCTGGGACGAATGGGCCGACGAGAACGGCGATTTGGGTCCGGTCTACGGCCATCAGTGGCGCTCGTGGCCGACGCCGGACGGCCGCCGCATCGATCAGATCGCCAATGTGGTTGACGAAATCCGCCGCAATCCCGATTCGCGCCGGCTGATCGTCAGCGCCTGGAATCCGGCGGATATCGAAGGCATGGCGCTGCCGCCGTGCCATTGTCTGTTCCAGTTCAACGTCGCCAATGGCGCGCTGTCATGCCAGCTTTATCAGCGCTCGGCAGACGTCTTCCTCGGCGTGCCGTTCAACATCGGCTCCTACGCGCTGTTGACGATGGCGGTCGCGCACGTCACCGGCTTCGAAGCTGGAACGTTCATCCACACTCTCGGCGACGCACATCTTTATCTGAACCACTTGGAGCAAGCGCGGCTGCAGCTCACGCGCCAGCCGCGGCCGCTGCCGACATTGCGTATCGATCCGGCGGCGAAGGATCTATTCGCGCTGCGCTACGAGGATTTCGTTCTCGAAGGTTACGAGCCGCACCCGCACATCAAGGCCGCGGTGGCGGTATAGCGATGGACATTATTATCGTCGCCGCCGTGGCCGAGAACGGCGTCATCGGCCGCGGCAATGCGCTACCGTGGCGGCTGAAATCGGACCTGACGCATTTTCGCAGCCTGACCATGGGCAAGCCGGTCGTGCTCGGCCGCAAGACCTATCAGTCGATCGGCAAACCGCTGGCAGGCCGCACCACCATCGTGATCAGCCGCGACCATTCTTTCAGCGCGCCGGGAATCGTGACCGCGCCGAGTCTCGATGCGGCGCTCGCCTGTGCGCGCGGCGATGCGCGCCGGCGCGGCGCCGGCGCAATCATCATTGCCGGCGGCGCCGATATCTATGCGCAAGCGCTGCGGTGCGCGACGCGTCTCGTTATCACCGAGGTGCACATGCCGGTGGAAGGCGACGCGCAGTTTCCTGTCATCGATCGTCAAATCTGGCGCGAAAGTGCGCGCAGCGAACAACAAGCCGGACCGCAAGACGAAGCCAAGTTCGCTTTCGTCACGTATGAATGCGCCGTTAATGAAAGCGCGGGGCGGCAAAGTGCGGCATAACTGCGCTATTACTGCGCCATAACCGCGCGTTGTAAGCGGAAGCTCGCTACCCTATAACCCAGCAGCCAAGCTTGGCCCCAAATGGGTCCCTGGCCAGCACTGCCGGCCATCGTTATTTGAGCATGATCTTTTCCGACCTCCCTTCGCCCGCCGGAGCACTTAAATGAGAATGTCAGAGGGCTACCGAGGCTTCGCGCAGGCGGGAAACCGGTACCCACCCCGGATCAAGTCCGGGGCAGGCTTTTTCGGGATCATGCTCTAGGAGCAACGTTATGCCGTGGAACCAATCCGGCGGCCCGTGGGGGTCGGGACCGCGCGGTCCGTGGGGCTCGGGCCCGCAATCGCAGGGCCCCAAGCCGCCCGATCTCGAGGAATTCCTGCGCCGCAGCCAGGACCGGCTGCGCGGCCTGCTGCCCGGCAATCTCGGCGGTCGCGGCTTTGCCTTGATCGCGCTGGCGGTGGTCGCTTTGTGGGGCTTTTCCGGCTTCTTCCGCGTCGAGCCCGACGAACTCGGCGTCGTGCTGCGGTTCGGCAAGTTCGTCCGCGAAGTGCCGCCCGGGCTTAATTATCATCTGCCCTATCCGATCGAGTCGGTGCTGACGCCGCAAGCGCTGCGCGTGAACAAGATCGACATCGGTTTCGACCTGCGCCGCGGCAGCACGATGCGCGACGTGCCGGAAGAAGCCCTCATGCTCACCGGCGACGAGAACATCGTCGATGTCGATTTCTCGGTGTTCTGGAAGGTCAAGCCGAACCACGTCGGCGATTATCTGTTCAATGTGCAAGCCCCCGAAGCCACCGTGAAGGCGGTCGGCGAAAGCGCGATGCGCGAGGTGATCGGACGCTCCAACATCCAGGCCATTCTCACCGGCGCGCGGCAGACCATCGAGACCGCCGTGCAGGAAACGATGCAGAAGACGCTCGATGACTATGGCGCCGGCGTCGTCGTGCAGCAGGTGCAGCTGCAGAAGGTCGACCCGCCGATGCAGGTGATCGATGCGTTCCGCGACGTGCAGGCCGCGCGTTCCGACCTGGAGCGCGCACAAAACGAAGCCCAGACCTATGCCAATCGGGTGGTGCCGGAAGCGCGCGGCCGCGCCGCCAAGATCACCCAGGACGCTGAAGCCTATCGCGAACAGACCGTCGCCGAAGCCAAGGGCCAGGCGTCGCGCTTCTCGCAAGTCTACGAACAATACAAGAAGGCGCCCGACGTGACGCGGCAGCGGATCTATCTCGAAACGATGGAGCACGTGCTCGGCGGCACCGACAAGACCATCATCGACACCGGCGGACAGTCCGGCCCAGGGGTGGTGCCCTACCTGCCGCTGACCAGCCTGCCACGCGAACGCTCCGGTCAACAGCAGCCGTCGGGAGGCAACCAATGAAGCCGACTCTCGCCGGCGGCGCGCTTGCCATAGTACTGCTGATCGTGCTGATCGTCGGCTACAGTACTTTATTCACTGTCTCTCAGACCAAGCAGGCGCTTGTGGTGCGGCTCGGCCAACCGGTCCGCGTCATCACCGAGCCGGGACTGAGTGTAAAAATCCCGTTCATTGACAGCGTCATCTATATCGACAAGCGCATTCTCAACATCGAATCGCCGGCGCAAGAGGTGATTGCCTCGAGCCAGGAAAAATCGAGCGCCGGTGTCGCACGTGCCGTACAGGCGGGAGAGCGGCTGGTGGTCGATGCGTTCGCGCGTTACCGCATCACCGATCCGCTGAAGTTCTATCAGACCGTCGGTCCAGACGGCGCCAGCTCGCAGCTTTCAAACTTGCTCAACTCGGCCCTGCGGCGCGTGCTCGGCGCCGCCACGCTGGCCGATGCGGTGCGCAACCGCCGCGAGGATCTCATGGCGCAAATGCGCGATCAGCTCGATCGCGACGCGCAGCCATTCGGCATCCAGGTGGTCGACGTACGCATCCGCCGCGTCGATCTTCCCGAACAGAACAGCCAGGCGGTCTACCAGCGCATGCAGACCGAGCGGCAGCGCGAAGCGGCCGAGTTCCGCGCCCAGGGCAGCCAGAAGAGCCAGGAAATCCGCGCCAGGGCGGATCGCGACGTGACGGTTCTGTTGGCCGAGGCAACTTCGCAAGCCGAAAACATCCGCGGCCAGGGCGATTCCGAGCGCAATCGCATTTTTGCCGAGGCTTACGGCAAGGACACCGATTTCTTCAGTTTCTATCGCACCATGCAGGCCTATGAGCGCAGCATGCAGCATAACGATACGCATCTGGTGCTGCGGCCGGACTCCGATTTCTTCCGGTTCTTCGGCAATCCAAGCGGCAAGGGCCAGTCGGAGGGTGCAGCCGCGGCTGCGCCGGGCGCGGCGGCGGCTCCGGGTGCAAACCCGCCGCGCGCGAACGCAAACAGATAGCGCGATAACGCCGCGCCACAGACCCGCCGATGTCTGACTTCATCGTGGCGCTCGGCTTGTTCTTTGCCCTTGAAGGCATTGTGCTCGCTGCTTTTCCTACCAGCGCCAAACGGATGATGACGACGGTGCTCGACACGCCGGACGGTCCGTTACGCATCGCCGGCATCGTCTCGGCGCTGGTCGGCCTGTTCATTGTCTGGTTGGTGCGCGGGTAAGGCGCGAAGTCGGAGGGCTCGAAGCAGACATTGCTCGGTCGGTTTTGCACCTCGGCTTTGGGTCCTACGCCACCTGTCGTGCGGGCGCGCAACGCGCCGTCTTCCAAAGTTGCGCGGATGCCGTTTGCCAATCAAACGCGTGATCGCTTGGACCATGGTGCTTCAGATGCTCGATGCGCGCGAGGGCCTCCTCGACGCTCGACCGATGGCCGACCGGCACCCACCACAACACGACAGATGGCCCTTCAAAATGCTCAAACCAATCGGTGCGGCGGCCATAGAAGCGCTTATGGACTGTCTGCCAGACAAAGCGCTCAAGTGCATCGACGTTCTCCCAAACCGAAAAATTGACGATGATGCGCGGGTCTGCATAAGGCCGCGTGTTAGTGGCGTTGCCGCTCTCGTCGATATAGCGCCAGATGAACCCGGCGCTGCGTTCGGCAATGCCGTTCACCAATGCAAGATTGTTCGTGAAATCTGCCATGCGCGGATCGTTGATCTCGTATCGAATGCGGCCGATGTTCAGTTGTGCAAGATGATGATTGGGTGGCTGTTGCAAGGTCTTACTCCGTCGCCGATAAGCGAGATGAATTCGCGCCGCCTCATTGGCTTCCCCGAGACTTAAGACAAGATATCGCAGCGGATCAAACCAGAACAGTGGAGGTGGCCAGAGATTGATTCCTGGCTTGATATAATTCCGAAGCGGCCAGTGTCTGCGTCAGACTCGGACTTTGGACAATGTCCGCGTCACGTCCGTTGAGCTCGTGATAGCGGACTCAAAGCGGACATTCGGCTATGTCCGTTCGGGGCCAACAGCGGACATCGCGCGGCACACAAAATCCGACCGATAGGAGCTAAGCCGCCTCAGTTTGTGGTCAAAATTGCTCAGAAAGCGTGCGGCTTTTAGCGCCTAATGCTGCGAGTTGGTCGCTGCCCATAAGATGGCGCTGTACCGAAGACGCCGTCGTCTCAACAGGCGGCAAGACTGCCATCGGCAAACAAATCAACACGAAAAGCGAATCTGCGTCGGCGGGCGTGTCAGCACCCCGTTTCCCTGCGACGGGGCACAAACCGGGGGACATTCATGCTGGGATATAATCGTTGGCATCTGCTCAAAGGCTTGGCCGCGATCCTGTGCGTCGTAGGCATCGCATCACTCGTGTTGGTCTATTTCTTTCCCGCACCGCCGTCGACGATTACAATGGCCGTGGGTTTCAAGGGCGGTTCCTACGGGCTTTTGGCCGACCGCTATAAGGAAATACTTGCACGCGATCACTTGAACCTAGTGCTTCGCAACACCGTCGGCGGCGCCGAGCACTTCAAGCTGTTGGAAAACAAAAATTCCGGCGTTCAGGCTGCAATGGTGCAGGGCGGAATCTCGGACGAGGAGAAGTCGCCCGGGTTGTTATCGTTAGGACGCATCAACTATCAAATCTTTTGTATCTTTTATCGTGCGAATGAATTGCTGAACGACCTGACGGAACTCAAGGGAAAACGCATCGCCGTGGGGCCAGTCGGTAGTGCAGGTCGGATCGTTGCCGAAAAAGTTCTCACAATTAGCGGTGTCTCTTCCGAAAACTCGACG
Organism: uncultured Xanthobacteraceae bacterium; assembly: GCA_955652195.1. Taxonomy (GTDB): domain Bacteria; phylum Pseudomonadota; class Alphaproteobacteria; order Rhizobiales; family Xanthobacteraceae; genus BOG-931. Next base: position 10,972 of record CATPBC010000331.1, read on the forward strand.
TTGCTACCTTTTACAGGTCAGGCCGCCGCCGATGTACTCAATGATGGCAAAGTCGATGCTACGATTCTCGGCCTCTCTTCGGATGCGCCAATCCTTCAAGCCTTGCTGCGAGATTCTCGTGTTCGGCTTATGAGTGTCACAGACGCGGAGGCCCTCACCCGATTTTTTCCGTTCCTGGTGCGATTGGTATTGCCGCGGGGAGCGATTGATTATGAGAAGAAAATTCCAGCCAGTGATATTGTCCTGTTCGCGACCACCAACTCTATCCTCGTGCGCAATGATCTTCATCCCGCATTGATCAGTCTTTTGGCGCAGGCATTGGC